>JBOFWD010000001.1:0-2709 GCA_051653445.1 Acidaminococcaceae bacterium
CGTTCATCAATCGGCCGGAAATCTTCAGCATAAGAAGCATTTCGCACAACTAGTCTCCCTTCTGGTATCATTGCTGTACCATTGCGAGCAACCCTTGTCGGAAATACGCAGTCAAACATGTCAACACCAAGCGCAACCGCTTCAACCATACAATCAGGCGTTCCAACGCCCATGAGATATCTGGCCTTGCTTTTTGGCAAATGGCAAGTAGTTGCGCTCAAAACATCATACATCATCGCTTTCGGCTCTCCTACACTTAAACCACCTATGCCGTAGCCAGCAAAATCCATCTCGGTCAAAGCGTCGGCGCTCATTTTTCGCAGTTCGGGATACATTCCCCCTTGAACAATGCCAAAAAGCGACTGGTCTTCTCTAGTATGTGATTCTAAACACCGTTTGGCCCAACGCGTAGTTCGCTCCGTAGACTTCTTAGCATACTCAAAATCCGCAGGATAAGGAATACACTCATCAAACGCCATTGCAATATCAGCGCCGAGGGCTTCCTGTACCTGTGTCGCAATCTCTGGTGAAAGAAACTTTGTAGAACCATCAATATGTGACCTGAAAGTCACCCCTTCTTCTTTGATCTTGCGCATATCAGACAGGCTAAATACCTGAAAACCACCTGAATCTGTAAGCATAGCATTTTTATAATTCATAAAATTATGCAAACCACCAGCTTTACGTACTAATTCATGTCCCGGACGTAAAAACAAGTGATAGGTGTTGGATAGTATAACCTGTGCTCCCATATCAT
The DNA here is from genome assembly GCA_051653445.1 of Acidaminococcaceae bacterium. Lineage (GTDB taxonomy): Bacteria > Bacillota > Negativicutes > Acidaminococcales > Acidaminococcaceae > RZYP01. The sequence goes on from JBOFWD010000001.1 coordinate 758, forward strand.
ATAATTCTTCCGGCGATAAAGTTTTTACTGAAGCTTGTGTTCCCACAGGCATAAACATAGGCGTATTGAATACCCCATGAGGAGTATGCAATTTGCCAAGCCTGGCGCCTGTTCGTGAACATTCTTTTATTAATTCATAGTGCACTGCGTGCATATATTATCCCACCTTATCTTATAAACATCGCATCGCCAAAACTAAAGAAACGATACTTTTCTTTAACTGCAACCTCGTAAGACCGAAGCATTATTTCTCTACTTGCAAGGGCTGAAACCAACATAAGCAAGGTGCTTTGCGGCAAGTGAAAATTTGTTATCAAAGCATCTACAAAGCGGAATTGATAACCCGGATAGATAAAAATTTTAGTCCAGTTGTTGCCCGCTTGTAAAATACCGGATTCTCCGGCAGCTTCCAAAGTACGCACAGCTGTAGTACCGACTGCTATAATTCTTCTGCCGGCTTTTTTAGCTGCATTAATTTTTGCTGCTGTTTCAGGGCTTACATAATAAAATTCCCTGTGCATTACATGTTCCTCAATATTTTCAGCACTAACCGGCCTGAACGTACCCAAGCCAACATGCAATGTCACAAATGCTTCCTCTGCTCCTATTTTTTTTATTTTTTCCATCAATTCCTGTGTGAAATGTAAGCCGGCAGTAGGTGCAGCAGCTGAACCTTTTTCACGTGAATACACAGTTTGATAACGTTCTTTATCCTCGAGTGGTGCCGTTATATATGGCGGAAGCGGTGTTTCGCCCAAACGATCTAATATTTCTTCAAATGCTCCTTCAAAAACAAAACGTACAATTCTTCCACCAAAATAAGTATTGCTTATTATCTCACACGCCAAATCATCACTAAAAATGATTTTAGCACCAACGCGAAGTTTTTTCCCTGGTTTGACCAACGCCTCCCAATCGGTATTGTTTATCCTGGTGAGAAGTAATACTTCAACATTTGCGCCCGTTTCTTTTTTGCCATGCAATCGTGCCGGTATGACACGTGTATCGTTAAATACCAAGAGGTCATCCTTACGAAGATAATCACAAATATCAAAAAAATGTTTGTGCTCTATTTCCCCTGTTTTTTTATCAATGACCAGAAGGCGCGAATGATCGCGAGGCTCCATAGGATGCTGGGCGATCAATTCAGGCGGCAATTCATAGTCAAAATCTTTAACCTGCATTTTTCTACCACCTTAATAAATTTTTTCAATTTTTACATTTGTATAATAATGATCCAAAATTTTTTTATAATAGTCTTTGCTGTTTTGCGGTGCAGCTAGAGCCATTCCTCGCGCTCCCCATTGGCTGAGTCCTAAACCATGGCCCCACCCTTTTCCTTGAAAAACTATCTTTTCATTAATATCGCCTGTAATCAGACGCAAATTTTCAAAACCACTTAAATATGTTTGTTTTGAAGGTGCAGTAGTTTTTACCGATATCTGTTTTTTCCCAAGTTCATTGCCATGATTATCTAAAACCGGTACTTCTATATATTTTGGTGTTTTAATATCAACAACAGCATCAAATAATGTGCTATTAAGCAGCAATAGGCCACGTACCTTATTGCCCTCAAGAACAGCATCACCTTTTTCACCTGAAAAAGTCATTTTTAAAACCCTTCCAGAAATACCTCTGTCCATTGTTTTAACGGGTTGTTTTTTTAACGGTGACAACTTAATAGCTTTGAGCTTACCTATATTATAGCCTGCTTTCAGCAGAATATTTTCTATTTCAGAAGCAGTAAAACTTTTTTCCCAGCTGAATTTAGGGGCTTCCTGATCATAGTCGACTACGCCACGCAAATACGGAACATATGACCCCCATACATTTTCGCTGCTTTCCGTGTAACCACCGCTGGTGCTATGAAAATATGCTTCTACAGGTTTTCCTTCATATGTCAAGACAATGCCCCTTGTCGCGTCAATCATCTTGTTTGTAATAAAGTGCTC
>JBOFWD010000002.1:0-2235 GCA_051653445.1 Acidaminococcaceae bacterium
GCGATACTTAAGGATAAAACATTACTGGCACGTGCTTACAAGTTACAAAGCAATGAGCAGGACCCGTTTTCCGGCAAGCTTGTTGTTCAGCAGTTTGCCAGCAAATATGTCGTGCAAAACCAGGCAAATTACCCATTGACTGAAGAAGAAATGGACGCTATTTATGATCTTCCCTACTGCAGAACTTATCATCCAGGTTATGAAAAATTGGGAGGCATTCCGGCAATAGAGGAAGTTAAGTTCAGTATTATCAGTCAAAGAGGATGTTTTGGTAGTTGCTCGTTCTGTGCTATACATTCTCATCAGGGAAGGATAATACAGGCTCGTAGTCATGAGTCAATACTGCATGAAGCAAAGTTAATCACAGAACTCCCTGATTTTAAGGGGTATATTCATGACGTTGGTGGGCCGACTGCCAACTTCAGACATCCTGCCTGTGCAAAACAGTTAAAGACAGGTGCTTGCAAGCACCGCCAATGTTTATTTCCGGAAGTATGCCCTAATATTGATGCTGACCATAGCGATTATGTTGCATTATTAAAAAAAATCAGAGCGTTGCCGGGCATTAAGAAAGTATTTATACGTTCAGGCATTAGGTATGATTATCTTTTGGCAGATAAATCTAATGAGTTTTTGGACGAACTTTGTCGTTATCATGTCAGTGGACAGTTAAAAATAGCACCTGAACATATTTCTCCTTCGGTATTAAAATGCATGGGAAAACCAGGTAAAGAAGTTTATTTGAAATTTATGCGTGTATTTAACCGGAAAAATCAGGAAATAGGTTTGAAGCAATATGTGGTTCCTTATTTTATTTCAAGTCACCCCGGTTGTACTATAAAAGATGCTGTAGAACTTGCTGAATTTCTTCGTGATACCGGTCATTATCCAGAACAGGTTCAGGATTTTATCCCAACGCCTGGCAGTGCTTCGACTGCGATGTATTATTCCGGTATCGACCCAGAAAGCGGAAAGAAAATTTTTGTTACCCAAAATCCGCATGAAAAAGCGATGCAAAGAGCTTTAATGCAATATAAGAATCCTAAGAATAGAGCATTAGTCAAAGAAGCATTGCAAATGGCTAATCGACAGGATTTAATAGGCAATGAACCCAAATGTTTGCTGCGTGTTTCTCAGGGACACCAATCAGCTCCATCAAGAATAAAGGGCAGATTGGTGAATAAGGAAAACGGACGCAAAGATACAAGAAACTCCAAGTATCGCAAGAAATAAGAGAGGGTTTATAAGCATGAAGAAGCATAAAAGTTTGATTTTATTTCTGCTGGTTATCGTATCCTTTGGGTTTTTACGTTATGACAGTGTTCAGACTGCCAGTGTAAATGCTTCGGCCGAGAATACGATAAAAGTATATTCAATTTTGCCGGAAGATTTGACCAGGGCATTATTAAATGAATATCAGGAGAAAACCAAAACCAAATTTGCATATACGCTTATGGACAAAGGCCAAAATATTACTGCTGATGGCGCAGGTTTTGACTTAATAATAGCTCCAAGAGAAATGATGATTAAGTTAACTGCTGACGGAAGACTGCTTAAAAGAGCATATCAACAGGAGAATTTATCATTATCATTACAAGCTACAGATGGATATTGGACAGGTTTTTGTTATGACCCTTATGTTTTTCTTGTCAATTATGCTTATTCGCGCAAAGTTGGTCAGAAAAATTTATTGTCCTGGAAAGATGTTGCAAAGCAGAATGATATAGTTATTAGCATGGAGGACCTAAGTACCACCTCTGAAATGCGCTATTTTCTCTCAGCATTTGCCAGTAATCAGGGAGAAGATGAAACACTTGCTTTTTTAAAAAACATTAATAGAAAAATTCCTCAGTATGCTAAGTTTGCTATTAGTCCGATTCGCTTGACAACAATCGGAGAAGCAGATTTAGCAATTACTTCCAGAAACAAGGTTATAAAGTATATTGAAAATGATTTTCCGGCCTATATTGTTGAACCGGCGGAAGGTTTTCCGGCCCAGATTTTTGCTGCCGGAATCGCTAAAGCTTCAAAAAAGGCTGAAACTTGTGAAAAGATAATTAACTGGCTGCTTAACGCTGAAGATGTTATAATTGTCAGCGAAAAGCTGGGATATGGATATTTATTTGTATCACAAAATAAATTTGCTGATGAAGAAAATGGGGAAAAAACTCTTTGGATTAATGACAATTATTTAAGTGAAGAGAAGCGGACAGAATTAGTTGAAAAATGGCTGCA
>JBOFWD010000003.1:0-5888 GCA_051653445.1 Acidaminococcaceae bacterium
AACCAATTGAGAAATACAGTATCATCAGATCTTTGCGTGCAGTTGATAGATCTGATGTTGTTTTGATGGTGTTGAATGCGGTAGAGGGCGTTACAGAGCAGGATAAAAAAATAGCTGGTTATGCACATGAGGCTGGCAAGGGCATAGTAATTGTTGTAAACAAATGGGATTTATATGAAAAAGATAATACAGCTACTTTGCGTTTTACTGAAACTTTAAGAAAAGAACTTGTTTTTATGCAGTATGCGCCTGTAGTTTATGTTTCCGCTTTGACATCACAGCGTATTCATCGATTGCCTGAAGTAATTCATTATGTAGCGGAGCAAAATGCGATGCGAGTTTCAACAAGCATCTTGAACCAGGTTATTACGGATGCCATAGCAATTAATCCGCCTCCGTCAGATAAAGGCAAGAGACTAAAAATACTTTATACAACCCAAGTAAAGACCAAGCCTCCTACTTTTGTTATTTTTGCAAACGACCCAGATATTATGCATTTTTCTTATCAGAGATATTTGGAAAACAAGTTAAGGGAAGCTTTTGGTTTTGAATGTTCACCACTCCAGATTATTATTCGTGGTAAAAACGAAGAAGAGTAGAGGTATAAAAGATGGTAACGATTGCTCTATCAATTATTATTGGCTACGTCTTTGGATCAATACCTAGTGGACTTGTTTTAGTAAGAATGGTTTGCGGCATTGATATTCGCGAATATGGAAGTAAAAACATCGGAACAACAAATGTATTCAGAACAGTAGGAGGTCGTATGGCTTCTATTGTTCTTGTTGCTGACGTTGTAAAAGGCATATTGGCAGTACTGCTGGTTAGATATTTGTTCCAGTCTGATTTGCATCTGGAATTATTGACTGCAATAGCCTCTTTGTTAGGACACAATTATTCCTTATTTCTTGGTTTTAAAGGCGGACGTGGTGTCGCTACCGGTCTTGGTTTAATCCTGTTATTCATGCCGGATGTTTGCATTTTTTCTTTCACGGTATGGCTGGTTATAGTTTTTGTCACCAGATATGTTTCGCTTGGATCAATAGTAGGTGCCTTTATTACGCCTATTGTTGCCTATTATCGAGGTTATCCAATAGAATTAGTATTATTTGCTTTGGCTGCATGTGTTTTTGTTATCGTTCGGCATTATGAAAATATGAAACGATTGATTGCAGGCACGGAGTCAAAGATAAAACAAGGCAGCCTGGATAATATAAAAAAAGATAGCAAAAAGTAGAGTGATTATAAATGAAAAGAATTGCTGTTATTGGAGCCGGCAGTTGGGGAACAACGCTGGCTCAACTTTTGAATGATAACGGACATAAGGTTGTTCTTTGGGTTCGTAATCCTGAAAAAGCAAATAAAATAGCTAAAACCAGATACAATGATGAATATTTAAAACAACTTAGATTGGATGACAACATAGTAATAACATCTGATCTTAAGCAAGCGGCTATCGATGCAGATATAGTTTTAATTGTTGTGCCATCTCATGGCATGGCTGATTTGTGTTGCCAACTTTCTGGAATAACAAGTTTGGCCGGAAAGGTTCTGGTTTCTTGTACAAAAGGATTTGAATATCATTCTGGCATGCGTATGAGTGAAATTATTCAAGGGTATTTTCCCAAAACAACGGTTGCTGTGCTTTCCGGACCTAATCATGCGGAAGAAATTGCACTTCGCCAGCCTTCTGCAACGGTTATTGCCTGCCAAAATGCAGTTGTTGCCAATGAATTGCAAAATATTTTTCTGAATGATTATTTCAGGCCATATATCACAGATGATATTTTAGGAGTTGAAATTGCAGGCAGCTTGAAAAATGTTATAGCTTTAACAAGCGGCATCATGTTTGGCCTGGGGTTTGGAGATAATAGCCAGGCTGCTTTAATAACAAGGGGATTGACAGAAATTACGCGGTTAGGTGTAAAAATGGGGGCACAGCAGCAAACTTTCAGTGGGCTTGCTGGTGTTGGCGATCTTATTGCAACCTGTACCAGTAAGCACAGTCGTAATCGTAGAGCCGGTGAAGCCTTGGCAAGAGGGAAAACTTTCAATGAAATATGTTCAGAAACGAATATGGTTATTGAAGGAATAAATGCCACCACATCGGCACACATGCTTGCTCAAAGATATAGCGTCGAGATGCCTATAACAAACAGCATTTATCAAATCCTTTACGAAAATAAAAATCCACTTGCAGCGTTACAAGAACTTATGCGTCGTAGTGGCAAACGTGAATATATAATATAATGTCATGCCCTAAGAGACAAAACATTATATTTTTTAATATTTTGTAGCATTATTTATCTTGAGATGATATAATGTCTTTTGTGAATAGAAGTTAATCTTTTATACGAGAATATTTGACTGAAAGAGGAGGAGCGGAATATGTCAGAACAATCAACATTTTTTTTAGTTCGTGAGGAAATTCTGCCTGAAGCAATTAAAAAAACTATCAAGGTTAAAGAAATTTTAAAACGTGGTGAAATAAAAACAATTAATGAAGCAGTGGAAAAAATGGGTTTGAGTCGTAGTGCTTATTACAAATATAAAGATTATGTATTTCCATTTTATGAAGCAAGCAAAGAAAAAATTATTACATTGTCCCTTTTGTTGGAGCATAAATCTGGAGTTTTATCCAGAGTTCTCAATACTGTTGCAGGAGATTCAGGCAGTATTATGACTATTAATCAAGGAATTCCTTTGCAAGGAGTTGCTAATACAACTATTTCCATTGAAACAAAAGAATTAACTATTGACCTGGAAGCTTTGCTTGATAAATTGCGCCTGATTGATGGCGTAAAAAGGCTTGAAGTATTAGGCCAGGTTTAGTGCTTAAACAGAGGAGGAAAGCGGATATGAGGGACGCTATTAATATTGGACTGTTGGGCGCCGGCACTGTAGGTGGCGGTGTGCTTATTGTTCTGGAAAAAAATGCTGAAGATATAGAGAAAAAAGTCGGTGTGCCAGTTAGAATAACCAAAATTCTTGATAATAATCCTGCTCTAGCATCACAATTAGGGGATAAATATATTATCACCAATAAACTTGAAGATATATTGGAAGATCCAGAGATTGATATCGTGGTTGAATTAATAGGCAGGGAACATCCCGCCAAAGAATTTATTGCAGAAGCATTAAAACATAAGAAAAATGTTGTAACGGCCAATAAAGATGTTTTGGCCAAGTATGGCAAGGAATTATTTGAACTTGCTGAAGAAAACGGTGTTGATTTTATGTTTGAAGCTGCTGTTGGCGGCGGAATACCAATTATACGACCTTTAAAGTCTTGTCTTGCTGCAAATAAAATTAAGTCCATAATGGGTATCGTTAATGGCACTACAAATTATATGCTTACTAAAATGTCAGCAGAGCATCTTGACTTCAATGATGTTTTGAAAGAAGCACAAGAAAAAGGTTACGCAGAATCTGACCCTACAGCAGATATCGGTGGATTGGATGCTGCAAGAAAAATAGCTATTTTAGCTTCAATAGCTTTTAATACACGTGTCAGCCTTGATGATGTATATATTGAGGGTATTGAAAACCTCACATTAAGAGACATTGATTATGCAAAAGAACTGGGTTATGTTGTTAAACTTCTTGCTATTGCCAAGCGGGATGAAGTTAATGGTATAAGTGTCAGGGTGCATCCAACAATGCTGCCTGAACATCATCCCTTAGCAAACGTAAATGATGTCTATAATGCAATTTTCGTTACAGGCGATGCTGTTGGTGATACGATGTTTCTCGGCCGTGGTGCTGGAAGGATGCCGACAGCGAGTGCAGTTTGCGGTGACATTATCGATGTAGCCAGAAATCTGAGAAATAATGCTACGGGACGCATTGCATGTACTTGTTTCGATGAAAAACATCTGTGTTCAATCGAAAACATTACTTCTCCTTGTTATATACGACTACATGTTCATGACAAGCCTGGTGTTTTAGCTGGAATAGCCGCTGCTTTTGGTGCACAGAACGTTAGTTTAAAAAATGTTGTGCAAAAAGCTAAAGTAGATGGTTTTTCAGAACTGGTTGTTATAACTTATGATGTATCTGAATTTAATCTGCGAATGGCTTTGCAAACTTTAAGTGCTTTGCCTATTGTTGAAAAAATATGCAGTGTCATTCGTGTTGAAGACGATAATTTGGATTAAGGCAGGCGCAGCAGATGAATAAAAAAGTTACAGTCAGAGTTCCTGCTACTTCTGCTAATTGCGGGCCAGGTTTTGATACACTTGGGCTGGCGTGCAATCTATATAATTATTTCACCTATGAACTTACAGATCAGGACATTAGCTTGAGGATTGATGGTGCAGGCGCAGAAAAACTAAAGGCCAATAAAAATAACCTTGCGTTTCTTTCTTTTTATAAAGTTTGGGATTCTATTGTTGGTTCCAAAACGGGTCTAAGGCTTACGATGAGTAACAATATACCGTTATCTCGCGGTTTGGGCAGCAGTTCGACAGCTATTGTTGCTGGTTTGGTAGCGGCAAATTACTTATCTGGCAATAAATTGTCAAAAGATGAGATTGTCCAATTAGCAACTGAAATTGAAGGGCATCCCGATAATGTTGCACCAGCGGTTCTTGGCGGTATGACAATTAGTTATGTTGATAAAGAAAAAGCCTGCTCATTGAAATTTCTTCCGCTAAAGCCTTTTAAATTAGTAGCTGTTGTTCCTGATATGCCTTTGGCTACTTCTTTAGCTAGAAAAGCAATACCAAATACTGTATCTCATCAAGATGCCGTATTTAACACTTCCCGCGCAGCTTTGTTGGTTGGTGCTATGCTAACTGGTGAATATCAATATATAAGGGCGGGACTTTGCGATCGTCTTCACCAGCCTTACAGGTCCCATCTGATTCCGGGCATGGAAGATGCTTTTGACGCCGCAATAAATAACGGTGCCTATAATGCAATTATCAGCGGTGCCGGATCGACACTGATGGCATATGTTCCTGTTAGCGCCAATTGTGACGTTATAGGAAAAGCAATGTGTAAAGCTCTTGCTGAGCATGATTTACATAGTGTTTATCATGTTCTTGATATTGATATTGATGGTGCGGTTATTCTTTGATTCTTGACATGTGCAGCAAAAAGAGCTAAAATAGCAGATGTGTTCGGGGCGTAGCGCAGCTTGGTAGCGCGCTTCCTTGGGGTGGAAGAGGCCGTGGGTTCAAATCCCGCCGCTCCGACCAAATAAAAAATGTAAACACCATGAGGCTTTATGGCTTCGTGGTGTTTTTATTTTTACCCTGTTTTGCATAGTATTAAGAATTTAATTATCTTTTTTTTCTAAAATTCTGGTTTGTCATAATTCTGGTATTTATATATTAATAAATATTTTTATTATATTTATCATATCTATTGATTTGACCATAAGGAAATAGCTGTGCTATACTGTTGAAAAACAAAGCCATGAAGGCTTTAGTGACAGCTGTAAGTACAGATGCTTTTTAGTAACCCATGAAGGGGAAATTTTTATTATACCCTTGGTGGGTTATTTTGTTTTTAATGGGAGAGAAGAAAATATGCATATGGCAGATGCTTTAATTTCACCGACTGTAGGTTTTACTATGATGATGGTAACTGCAGGTATTGCAGCTTATTCAATTAAAAAAATTCAAAATGATATTGATGAAAAGAAAATTCCACTCATGGGTGTTATAGGGGCATTTGTTTTCGCCGCGCAGATGATTAATTTTGCTATACTGGCAACTGGTTCAAGCGGTCATCTTGGTGGGGGAATTCTTCTTGCCGTACTATTAGGCCCATATGCCGGGTTTCTCTCAATGGCCTCAATTTTGCTCATACAGGCACTATTCTTTGGCGATGGTGGATTGCTTGCATACGGATGCAATGTTTTTAATATGGCCGCCTATGCA
>JBOFWD010000004.1:0-2255 GCA_051653445.1 Acidaminococcaceae bacterium
GGTCTCGGGAAAAAAGTGTATGTTACTGTTAATATATTTGCTCATAATGAAGATCTTGCTGAGCTGCCTGAATATCTTCTAAGTCTTGAAGGGACAGGAGCAGATGCTTTGCTCATTTCAGATTTTGGCGTGTGGAATATAGCCAGACAAGTTATCCCAAATATGCCGTTACATGTAAGCACGCAGGCCAACACTTGCAACTGGGCAGCCGTCCAAGCCTGGGAAAAGCTGGGTGCTGAACGCGTTGTTTTGGCAAGAGAACTGTCAATTGAAGAAATAGGTGAAATTAATAAAAAATGCAGTGTTGAGTTGGAAGTATTTGTACATGGCGCTATGTGCATTTCCTACTCGGGTCGTTGTTATCTCAGCAGTTATCTTACCGGGCGTGACGGCAATCGTGGTGAATGTGTTCAGTCTTGCAGATGGAACTATCAACTCATCGAACAAAACAGGTCTGGGCAGGCGTTCCCTATAGAAGAAGATGAACGCGGCACATATATAATGAATTCTAAGGACCTTTGCCTGCTTGATTTCATTCCGGAGTTAGCGGAAGCAGGCGTAGACAGTTTTAAAATTGAAGGACGCATGAAAAGCGTTCATTATGTGGCAACTGTTGTCAGTGTTTATCGAAAGGCAATAGATGCATGGTACGCTAACCCTAAAGAATTTGCAATCAAAAGCGAGTGGAAGGACGAACTGGAAAAGGTTTCACACAGACCATATTTTTATGGATTTGCAGTAAATCAACCAGATGAAAATGGCCAAATATATACTAATTCCAGTTATATTCAAACGCGTGACTTTGTTGGCATAGTGCTTGATTATGACAAAGAAACCAAAACAGCATATATCGAACAACGCAATAAAATGCTTCTGGGTGAAAAATTAGAGGCCTTAATGCCGGACGGCACATTACTTGAGATAACATTGGATGATATGCGTGATGAGAATGGCAATCAATTTGACGTTGCTAACCGTGTACAACAAGTATTTACAATCAAATGTCCAACATATTTACAGTCATACTCTTTATTGCGGAGAAAAAGCAAATGAATTATGACAAAGGCATTATTTATGCAAAGGTATTGAAATCGCAAATTGCTGATATAACGAGAATAATGGAAGGTTACGAACATTTAGCGCTAGTTAGTACGATGAATGCAAATGACGGCATTATTAAATTGCTTGGTACACCTGATACAGTTGGTGATATTTTGTTAATTCTCGCTAATCTCCCATTTGACGTGGAAATACTGGAAAATTTTCACGAATGTGAATAGGCAAATAAGAAAAAATATGATAAAATGTCTAAGTAATTGTTTAATTTTTACAAAATTTCCCGGGATGTGTTATTATGAAGCGAATCGATAGACTTAGACAATTTCTTAATGATAAGGGTTTATCGGGTATTTTTATCAAGGGTTTGTCTTCTATTCGTTATTTTACCGGGTTTTCTGGTGATGATAGCCTTGTTTTTATTGATAATAGACAGGCTATTATTATTACTGATTCAAGATACACATTGCAGGCTGCATCGCAGGCTACTGAATGCCTGGTAATGGAACAAAAGGAAGGCCTTTGGAAAATTGCGGGGAAATTAAATATTTCTGGCAAGCACATTGGTTTTGATGGAGAATGTTTTTCGTACCATGACTATGATTGTTTGAGAGAAGAGATGGGAGATGCTGATTTATCAAGTGTTTCTCTTGTCGGTCTTCGAAGCATCAAAGAAGAAGCTGAAATAGAAATGATTAAAAAAGCTGTTGCTATTTCTGATATTGCCTTTGAGTTAATGCTTAACAATCTGCATGCAGGTATGTGCGAAACAGAAGCTGCAGCATTACTTGAATTTGAAATGCGCAGGCTTGGTTCGGAAGGCGTTTCATTTCCAACAATTGTTGCTTCCGGGATAAGATCAGCTCTGCCTCATGGCATTGCTACTTCTAAGTTGATTGAAAATGGTGATTTTGTAACTTTTGATTTCGGGGCTATTTATGAAGGATATCATTCTGATATTACGCGTACGGTAGTAATTGGCAAGTCTTCTTCCTGGCAGCGAGAACTTTATGGATTAGTAAAGGACGCACAGTTGTTAGGAATCAAAAATGCCCGCGCTGGCATTACAGGAGCAGAGCTTGATTCTATAGTACGTAGTTATATAACAAGCCTTGGCTATGGACAGTATTTCGGACATGGTCTGGGGCATGGTGTTGGCTTGGATATACATGAATTGCCTGTTGCGTCCAAGCGTGGCA
>JBOFWD010000005.1:0-1824 GCA_051653445.1 Acidaminococcaceae bacterium
GATCCAATGGCTAATAGTGTAAGCATAAATTGATAACTCTCCTAAAAATATTAGTCTTTTTTGTTGTGACAAGCACGGATAAAATTTATAGCAAAATTTATATTGCCATATAGATGAACATGGGGGTAACCGGCAAAAAAGCTTTCATCGGCATTAATGCACTCCCAATTGACATCTGATAACGGCTTTTTCGCTGAAAAAACGTAACCATTATTTGTACTGTCTGAATAGTGGAATTCATGTCCATTTATTTTTTCGCCTTTTTTAGCCAACATATTATCATTCTTTGCTTCCAGCGTTATATAACCAAAGCGTTTAAGTTTATTTGTCATCGAAACTTCGCCTGTGATAGCGCCAACCCAGTTCCATGTCTTGCCATCTCGGTCGGTATATTTATCTAAAAGATACATAAAACCGCCACATTCAGCAAAGCATGGTTTCTTTGCCAATATAAATTTTTTTATGCTGGCCAGCATGCTTTCATTTTTCGCAAGCTCTCTGGCATAAATTTCAGGATAACCGCCGCCGAGAATAATCCCGTCACAGTCTGCCGGCACTTCCGCATCATTTAACGGGCTGAAAGGAACAAGTTCTGCTCCCATTTCGCACAAGAGATCCAGAGAATCCTGATAGTAGAAACAGAACGCCTTGTCTTGTGCTATGCCGATTTTGACAGAAGCAACTTTTCGTACGGACGGAAGTTCATATTGCAGCAGTGGGGCTGTATTTGCTATTTCAATAAGGCTTTTTAAATCTATAGTTTTTTCTGCCTGTTTTGCTAAACGATCTACAATAAGCTGCAGATTGTTAATCTCTTCGGCTGTTATTAGACCAAGATGCCTGCTCTCAAAACAGCAGTCTGCCATTTTTGGCATATAACCAAGTAATTTTATGCCAGTTTCTTTTTCAATAATGTCTTTGTAGTAGGTATAAGTCATAGGACTTATATTGTTTAAAATAGCACCTCGAATATTGCTGTCTGTTCTGAAATTCTTAAACCCTTGAATTAAAGCAGCTAGTGATAACGATGCGCCAGCAGCATTGATCACTAAAACAACCGGTGTCTTCGTTTCTTTAGCCAAGGCATAAGCACTTCCAGCAGTGGTTGTGCTTATGCCATCATAATAACCCATCACACCTTCTAAAACTGCTATGTCACAGTTTTTCGAATTTTTTGCAAGTAAATATCGGCAGATGTTCTCTCCGAGCATAAAAAGGTCAAGATTGCGCGATTTTGTTCCAACGACTCTGCTGTGAAACATTGGGTCAATATAATCAGGCCCGGCTTTAAAAGCTGCAGTGTTCAGTCCCTGGTTAAGTAAGGCTTTTAGTACGGCACATGTGATCGTTGTTTTACCAGAACCACTGTTTGTCGCAGTAATCATAAAACGCGGTGCGCTAAAATCCATCTTATTCTCCTTTCCTGCAAGCAGAAATAACATACACAGGGTTTTGAGCTTTCATTAAATTATAAGATGCTATTTTCTGTGAGCGTGCACAGAATACATTCACAATTTCAATTTCATAATCATTTTTATTTTTATAATAATCCAGAACAGAAGCAAGGGTTTCAACCGTAATGGCATTTACTACCACTCTTGCTTCATGATTTTTCAAATAAATAGTATCAAGCATAGAATGGAGATTGCCGCCGCTGCCACCGATAAAAACGCAGTCCGGCGCTGCTGCTTCTTTGATTTCCGCAGAGGCTTCTCCTTCAATTATTTCTAAATTTCGTACATCCAGTTTTTTGCTATTCAATCTAATTAGTTCTATGGCCTCCGGATTACGTTCGAATGCCAAAACTTTACCATTATTGGCAAT
>JBOFWD010000006.1:0-5717 GCA_051653445.1 Acidaminococcaceae bacterium
ATTCCAATTGTCGATGGGATTTTTCATTTGACTTTTATTTTGAATCCAGGCGCTGCTTTTGGCATCTTGGAAAACAATCGCTGGTTTTTTGTTATAACGGCGGTTTCTGTTTTGCTTTTTTTATTTTATTACAGACGTATTATCATGGCAGAACCAAAGGTAGTGCAGGTAGGAACAGCACTTTTCGCCGGGGGGGCGATGGGGAATCTGCTTGATCGCATAAGAACAGGATTAGTCGTAGATTTTTTTGATTTTCGCATTTGGCCGATTTTTAATATGGCTGATATAGCTATATGTTTGGGAGTAGGGTTAATTTTATGGAGTACGATAAAGACGGAATTGAAGATAACGAATTAGTAGAGACAGCGAAGGCAGAAACAGAGGATATCGGCAAGCGCGCAGATGTATTTCTTGCTTCGAAACTTAATTTATCTCGAGCCAATATACAAAAAATGATGGATGCCGAACTGATAATAACTAGTTCAAAGGCTGTGAAGGCTAATCACAAGGTTAAGGATGGGGAAATTTTTATCATCCATTATCAGGAAGCAGTTCCATTGGAATTAATTGCCGAGAATATACCGCTTGATATTTTATATGAAGACCAGGATGTTGTGGTTATTAATAAGGCTCGTGGCATGGTTGTGCATCCTGCTGCGGGTAATTATACAGGTACACTCGTTAATGCACTTCTTTACCGCTGCAAAAATCTTTCCGGAATTAATGGCATAATACGTCCCGGTATCGTTCATCGCCTGGATAAAGATACGTCCGGAGTGATGATAGTTGCCAAGAATGATGTTTCTCATACTTCTTTGTCGGAGCAAATTCAGAGTAAAAGTGCGAAAAGAACCTATTTAGTTGTGGTTCGCGGTAACGTGAAACAGGATAGCGGTCGCATAGAAACGTTAATAGGACGTGACAGCAAGGATAGAAAAAAGATGTCTGTTGTCAGTAAAAATGGCAGAGAAGCTGTTACTGAGTATGAAGTAGTAGAACGTTTCGGTCGTTTTACGCTTTTAAAGTGTCGATTATTGACTGGTCGTACGCATCAGATTCGCGTTCATCTAGAATATCTTGGCTATCCTGTTGTTGGTGATCCTAAATATTATCCGCAGAAAACGCCTTTTGCCATCAATGGACAAGCTTTACATTCTTATGAGTTAGCTTTTAAACATCCTCGCACAGGGGAGGAAATGTTTTTCACAGCGCCAATTCCGGAAGACATGAAGAAAATTATTACACGCTTAAGAAATGGTCAGTTTTAAAGTTAAATATTGGGGGTATTGACGATGAGCAGACTGGTAAAGAAAAATGTTATAATGGACGCCGAAGCAATGCGCCGTGCTATCGTGCGTATAGCTCATGAAATTATTGAAAAAAATAAGGGCGTTGAGAATATTATTATGGTTGGCATTCGCACCCGCGGCGTGCCTTTAGCGCAGCGTATTGCTAAAGAAATTGAAGGTATTGAAAATGTAAAGGTACCGGTTGGTTTTCTTGACATCACTCTTTACCGTGATGATTTATCTACTTTGGCTTACAATCCAATAGTGCACGGCACAGAATTGGATTTTAATATCAGCGGCAAGGTAATTATTCTTGTCGATGACGTTCTTTATACCGGACGTACTATCAGGGCTGCTCTGGATGCTTTAATTGATATGGGGCGTCCTAAGTCTATAGAACTAGCTGTCTTGATTGATCGCGGGCATAAGGAACTTCCTATCAGAGCAGATTTTGTGGGTAAAAATGTTCCTACTGCGCAGAAGGAAATAATAGATGTGACTTTGAAAGAATGCGACGAAGTGGACGAAGTTATTATAAGTGAAATAGCTGAGGATTGATTTCTTATACCTGCAACATTCTGTTGCAGGTATTTTTCTTATTTAAGGGGAAGGTACTTATATATTAACAGCGAATTATTATTACAATAATAGTTTTTAAAAGAAGGTGGTATTGTGGGTAATTTAGCAGATGTTCATGAAGTTTTATATCATACAGGGCTTTCGACAGAAATGATTGAAAAGGCCGAGTACGCCATTTTGCCTGGAGATCCTGGCAGGGTAGAACTCCTGGCGCAAGTATTCGGCAGAGCTGAATTTATTGCCAGTCACAGGGAATATACCAGCTGGCTTAGTTACGTCAATGATAGACCGATTCTCGTATGTTCGACCGGTATGGGCGGACCTTCGGTAAGTATAGGCATGGAAGAATTAGCCAGAATAGGAATAAAAAAATTTATAAGAGTCGGCACTACCGGCTCTATTCAAGAACATATAAAACTAGGTGACGTTGTGATTAATAATGCTGCTGTACGGCTTGACGGTGCATCGAGACATTATGCGCCGATTGAGTTCCCGGCAGTTGCATCCTTAGAAATCACCAATGCTCTTGCCAGCGCAGCTATTGAGATGAGTGTGCCTTATCATGTTGGTATTTCTATATCTTCTGATACTTTTTGGCCCGGACAGGAACGCTATGATAGCTTTACGGGCTATGTCCCTCGTGCATTACAAGGGTCTTTACAAGAATGGCAAGCTTTGGGTGCGAGCAATTACGAAATGGAAACAGCAACTCTTTTTGTTGTGGCACAAAGCATGGGACTTGCTGCCGGCTCCATTTGTGGTGTTGTTGCTCAAAGAACACAAAGTGAGCAAATTGCATCGCCTGCTATATATAAATTGGCTTCCGAACGTTTTATAAGTGTTGTGAAAAAAGCTTTGCTAAATATGATAAAAGAAGGAAAATGAAAAAATGGCCAGAGTAATTGTTTTACTTTTAGACTCTTTTGGCATTGGTTATGCGGACGATGCAGACAAGTTTGGTGATGCAGGCGCTGATACATTGGCTCACATTAATGAGTGGTGCGGAAAGCATAGAAACGATGAAAGGGGCAACCCAAAGTATTTGGCTTTACCGAATATGGATATGCTTGGTCTTGGACAGGCGGCTGAGGCTAGCAGGGGGAAAAAATTAGTTTTTCCTTTAAGCGAAAATGGAAAAAAATTATTTGGAGCATGTGGTTGTGCTTCGCCGATAAGTAAAGGCAAAGATACTTTGAGTGGACACTGGGAAATGATGGGTGTACCGGTCAGGTTTGATTGGGGATATTTTTCTGATAAAGAAAAAAGTTTTCCTGCTGACTTATTGTCTAAGTTGGTGGAAGAAGGCGGTGTTCCCGGAATTCTAGGCAATAAGCATGCTTCAGGGACAGAAATAATCAAAGAATTAGGAGAGGAACACTGCCTGACTGGAAAACCTATTGTTTATACGTCAGCTGATAGTGTCTTGCAAATTGCTGCGCACGAAGACTCTTTTGGCTTAGATAGATTATATGACTTATGTCGGGTTGCTTTTAGATTGGTACAGCCTTATCGTATTGCGAGAGTAATAGCTCGTCCCTTTGTTGGTGATACTCCTGATAGTTATGTGCGCACCGGTAATCGCCATGACTATGCGGTGCCAGCTCCTGGCAAAACTCTGTTAGATGAACTATGCCAAAGTGGCGGACAAGTTCACGCAATAGGGAAAATTGCAGATATTTTTGCGCATCGAGGCATCAGTAGGCATTACCCTGCTACCGGGCTTGAGGCGTTATTCGATGCAACCATCCTAGCTGTGCAAGAAGCAGGTGAACATAGTCTCGTATTTACAAATTTTGTTGATTTTGATTCATCATATGGACATAGGCGTGACGTTCAAGGCTATGCGGCCGGTCTTGAATATATCGATCAGCGTCTTCCTGAACTTTTTAATCTTCTGAAAGACACAGACATTGCACTCATAACTGCTGACCATGGCTGCGATCCTACATGGAGCGGCAGCGATCATACGCGTGAAAAAATACCCGCATTATTTTTTGGAAAACAGATTAAGCCACAAATATTACAGCCGATGAAAACATTTTCTGACATAGGACAAACTTTGGCTTTTTTTCTTAATTTGTCTGTGGAAAATGGTGAAGTTCAGGACATTTTTTACTGAAGGAGGGCTCAAAGGTGATAAAAAAATTTTTGTTTAGTTTATTTTTGGTTTTATTTTCTGTTTTTGGCGCGACTACCAGAAGCGAGGCTGCTTTTGATTTCAAACCGGTGGCGTTTGCTGTAATTGATTATTCCAAAAATGCTGCACAGGAAGATTATTTGTCCTGGAGGGAACAAGTTCGACAGGCGTATTACGTACCATACTATGAAATTATTAAAAGCTCAGAACCGACAGAGAAAGCATTGAAAATTATTAACGATAGCGACTTGTCTACTTCTAAGCTGGATAAGTCGACATTGCAAAAAATTGCTGCCAATATACCTGCCAAAGTAATTGTTGTTCTTAGCGTAAACAGAATGGAGGAGCGGTTGGTACATTCCTGGGGCTATTTTGGGCATGAGCAGGGGGATCTTTTGCAGCAGGTTATTGTTTCTGCTGATATGTATATCTACAAAGAAGAAAACGATAAGATGCTGAAGAAAAAACTACGTTATTTTGAAACAGAAGATATTCCGATTAGTACTCCTGCCAGTGATGTGATAAAATATGAATTGCGAAAGCTTGTTAACAATATGGAAGAACGCGAACAAATTTAGAGAAAAAACTAAATATAGTGTAAAATGCAGACAATTTACTAATTGAGCACTATATGTGGTTAAAAAACTTGACACTCACATCAATCTATCGTACTATATAGGGGTAGTAATTATTGGTGCGGAGGTTGAGAACTATGGTATTTGAGATGAGTGGAGTGCAGGTTAATTGCTGCGATGGCATTACTGAGCAAGAGGCTTCTATCTATGTAGGCGAACAATTACAGGTTATGCCTCATAAGACTTTATTGTCTGTTGATTTATCACTTTCCGGTGATGATGTTTTGGTTAAGCCTCATTACGACAGCATTGTCAGAGTGCGTCGTATTACCGGTTATTTGAGTACATTACCGCGTTTTAATGACGCGAAAAAGAAAGAAGTTCTTGATAGAACTGTACATCTTTGATTTTCATGAAGGTGCTGCTGCATTCGTAGCAGCACCTTTTTTATTGAAGATACCTAGGGGAACGTGTTAAAATAATTTTCGAGAGAAAGCATGTTATTATTTCTAAAGGGGTGTTTGCGATGGCAAAGGATAGTTCTTTTGATGTTGTGTCTCAAGTAGACATGCAGGAAATGGATAATGCTGTTAACCAAACCAAGAAAGAAATCGGGCAGCGCTTCGATTTCAGAGGTTCCAGCGCTAGTGTTGAGTTAGAGGAAAAGTGTTTAAAAATAACTGGAGAAGACGAATACAAACTGTCGGCTATATTGGATGTTTTGAGACAAAGAATGGCAAAAAGAAATATTCCGTTGAAATGCCTTAAGCCAGGAAAAATTGAACCGGCATCAAAAGGTAGTGTTAAACAAACAATAGATA
The DNA here is from genome assembly GCA_051653445.1 of Acidaminococcaceae bacterium. GTDB lineage: Bacteria > Bacillota > Negativicutes > Acidaminococcales > Acidaminococcaceae > RZYP01. Next base: position 5,402 of record JBOFWD010000006.1, read on the forward strand.
TCGAACAAGGTATTCCAAAGGAGAAGGCACGTGATATCATAGCTGCTATCAAGGCATCTAAGCTTAAGGTAACAGCTCAGATGCAAGACGATCAGGTTCGTGTATCCGGTGCAAAAAAAGATGATTTGCAAGCAGTTATTCAATTATTAAAACAAGGCGACTTTGGTGTTGACCTGCAATTTATCAATATGAGATAAAAAGGTGTTACTGCATTTTTTGCAGTAACACCTTTTTAACGTTAATTTTTTGTTTGCATGGTCACATTTATTTCAAAAAGTCGGCTCCAAGGAAAGTCTATTTTGAAGGAAGTAGTTTG
>JBOFWD010000007.1:0-1504 GCA_051653445.1 Acidaminococcaceae bacterium
CAAAAGTGAACTTGTCAAAGAATATCCGTTTACCAACGAAACAAAAATTATGGGCAACGTTTGGGCTCAGGACAGAAAAACAGTTGTTACCGCAAAAGGGTCACCAGAGAGGATTTTGCAACTTTGCGAACTAACAAAATCAGACTTTACCATTGCAGAAGATAAAATTAATGCCATGGCAGAGCAGGGGCTTAGAGTTATCGCAGTGGGCGAAATGGTTGCAGAAAACATAAATGATGTGCCGGAGAACCTGGTTGACTGCAAGCTGCAGTTTTGCGGTGTTGTAGGACTTGCTGATCCGCCAAGAGATTCTGTTCAGAAGGATATTGAAACTTGCATCAAGGCTGGAGTCAGAGTTGTTATGATAACAGGTGACAATGGCATTACTGCCAGCGCGATTGCCAGGCAAATCGGCATGGCTGACAGCGATAAAATTATCACCGGAGATGAGATTGACAAAATGAATCCGGAAGAATTAGCAGAGAAAATTAAAGATGTAAGCATTTTTTCACGAGTGATTCCGGAACACAAGATGCGAATTGTACAAGCTTTTAAAGCAAACGGAGAAATTGTTGCGATGACAGGAGATGGAGTGAATGATGCACCTGCTCTAAAGTATGCTGACATAGGTATAGCGATGGGCAAGCGAGGATCAGAAGTAGCACGGGAAGCAGCAGATTTGATTTTGCTTGATGATAACTTCTCAACCATAGTTGACACGATAAAAGATGGCAGAAGAATTTATGACAATATTAAAAGAGCATTTGGTTATGTTATTGTCATTCATATTCCAAGTGCATTGACGGCTCTTTTGGCACCTTTATTAGGAATTAGTCCCGCTTGTTTATTCCTTTTGCCCCTACATGTCGTACTTTTAGAGCTTGTAATTGATCCTACCTGTTCAATAGTATTGGAAAGGCAGCCGGCAGAAAAAAATGTTATGGAGAGGCCTCCGCGCAAGATGGAAGAAAAACTTGTTAATATGAATAGTTTAACCAAAAGCCTTTTTCAAGGATTTGCTATCTTTGCAGCTGCCTTTGGCACTTATTTGACTTTTTTGGAACAATTCCCCGAAAATGCAGCTTTGGCAAGAACAATGGGGTTAACAATCATGTTTATATCCAATATACTGCTCGTTCATGTAAATAGTTCAGAATCGGAGTTTGCTATTCGGTCGATTTTACGACTTCGAAGGGACAAGGTGGTCGCAGCTGTTAACATAAGCATTATCTTTGGGCTTTTGCTAATGATTTATACGCCTGTTGCAGAAGTTATGAAACTGGCCCAGCTTAGTTTTCAGCAGCTTATTTTAGCTGTTGGCATTGCTTGCGCTGCGGTATTGTGGTATGAAGTAATAAAAATCATTAAACTTGTTTTAGGCTGGAAGGCAAAGCATAGTTGAGACATTCAGGAACGTGATCCAGTTCAACTTTCTTGACAATCAGGAGTAGTGGAACTACAATGAACATGTTTAGGGGTTATAGCTCAGTTGGTTAGAGCGCTT
>JBOFWD010000008.1:0-3049 GCA_051653445.1 Acidaminococcaceae bacterium
TTTAGTTCGTGACAATGCATTCCCTCAGATTAATAATACGGCTGACTTAGAAGATATTAACAGGAGAATATGTTTGCTCGGCAAAAAACTGAATAAGCTGGTAGTGGCGACTTGTGACGTGCATTTTCTAAATCCTGAAGATGAAGTATTAAGGCGTATATTGCAAGCTGGACAAGGATATAGCGATGCAGATTTACAAGCACCGCTGTATTTACGCACCACTGAGGAAATGCTTGAAGAATTCAAATATTTAGGTGAAGAAAGTGCTTTTGAGGTAGTCGTAACAAACCCTAATCTGGTTAGTGAACAAATTGATAAATTTAAGCCTATTCCTGACCGTGATCAATTATATTCGCCGATTATACCAGGTGCAGAGCGCAAAATAAGAGAGATGACTTATCAACGCGCCCACGAATGGTATGGCGACGATTTACCGCAGATAGTTTATGAGCGCATCGAAATGGAGCTCAAGTCAATTATTGGCAATGGTTTCGCTGTTCTCTATTTTATTGCACATAAATTAGTAAAAAAATCCTTGGATGATGGTTATCTTGTAGGTTCCAGGGGCTCAGTTGGTTCTTCTTTGGTTGCGACGATGATTGACATAACCGAAGTTAATCCTTTAAAGCCGCATTATCGTTGTCCAAATTGCCGGTACAATGAATTTATTATGGATAATAGTTACGGTTCTGGTTTTGATTTGCCAGAAAAGCACTGCCCTGAATGTGGAACTTTTATGGTCAGAGATGGACATGATATTCCTTTTGCTGTTTTTATGGGCTTTAATGGTGACAAGGTTCCTGATATTGACTTGAATTTCTCGGGAGTATATCAACCACAAGCACATAAATATACTGAAGATTTATTTGGACGTGATAATGTCTTTCGTGCTGGTACCATTGCGACAATAGCTGATAAAACCGCTTATGGTTTTGTTAAAAAGTATTATGACAGTAAGGGTCTGGAAGTAAGGAATGCTTTTGTAGAAGGTATTATTTCAGGCTTTTCTGGCATTAAACGTACAACAGGCCAACATCCAGGCGGTATTATGGTTGTCCCGCGAGATATGGATATTCACTATATAACCCCGGTGCAATACCCGGCTGATGATAAAAATTCTGGTACAATCACAACACATTTTGATTATCATTCAATCAATGACAGACTTGTCAAACTTGACATACTCGGTCATGATGATCCGACCGTTATACGTATGCTGGAGGATATGATTGGCATACCAGCTAAAAGCATTCCTTTTGGTGACCCAGAAACAATGGCTTTATTCTCATCAACAGAATCACTTGGCGTGACTGCTGCACAAATAAATAGTGAAGTAGGTACCTATGGAATACCGGAATTTGGCACACATTTTGTAAGACAGATGATCAAAGACGTTCAGCCCAAAAATTTTAGTGACATAGTACGCGTCAGCGGCTATTCACATGGTACGGATGTCTGGTTGAATAATGCTCAGGATTTGATTAAATCTGGCATTCCTGCTGATGATACTATATCAACCCGGGATGATATTATGACATCTTTAATAGCAAAAGGAGTTGAGCCAAGTAAGGCCTTTAAAATAATGGAAGCCTGCCGTAAAGGAAAAGCTCACAAGCAAGGACTTCCTTCTGATGTGCTTGATAGTATGAAAAAAGCTAATGTACCAGAGTGGTATATTGAATCATGTCATAAGGTCCAATATTTATTTCCGAAAGCACATGCTGTTGCTTATGTAATGATGGCTTACAGGATTGCTTACTGCAAAGTACATTATCCTAAAGAATTCTATGCCGCATATTTTACCGTAAGAGCACCAAAGTTTGATGCCGCACTGGTATTGAATGGCCCTGATTATATGAAAAAATTTGTCAAGGATGTTTATTCGCAAGGCAATGCTGCAAAAGTGAATGATAAAGATACCGCAACCTATATGGAGCTCGCAATCGAGATGATAAGTCGTGGATATGAATTTGAACGTGTTGATATCTACAAATCGGATCCTCACAAGTTCCTGATTACGCCAACAGGGCTGCTTCCTCCCTTGGCCGGACTTGCCGGTATCGGCGAAACTGCCGCCGATAACATTGCAAAAGCGAGGGAAGGACTGCCATTTATTTCTCAGGAGGACTTGAAAACACGTGCCGGAATACCAAAGTCTGCAGTGGATGCGCTTGCAGCACATGGATCGCTTGATGGACTGCCTGAAACCGACCAAATCGGGTTGTTTGGTTAAAGCACTGATATCACAAAATGAAACATTTGTGGACCAAGCGCAGAAGCATGTATTTTTAAGATATAATTTGTTTTTAATTTAGATATGAACCAAGTTATATAATGGCATAACTGTTTGCTATTTTGCAGAATCATGCTATAATATATACAACAATAAACTATTATTTATTATGAGCGGCGTTGAAAGACGTCGCTCTAATTATATTGTTTAGGTTGTATTGTTACACCGAAAGTTGTAAAAACAAGCAGCAAATAAGTAACAAAATATGACGAATAATGAGCTGTACTGCTATTTTTTTGTTAGCCCATTCTTTCGTCTAATAACAACCTTTTTACAAAGGAGCAGGGAGGTGTCCTTTATGTCAAAGGAAAAACTTGAAGAATTGATTACAGCATTAGTTTTGCCACTCATTGAAGGAACTGAATTGGATTTGGTTGATATTGAATATGTACGTGAAAGAGAATGGTATCTACGCGTTTATATTGATAAACCAGGCGGAATTGAAATTGATGATTGTCAATATGTCAGTGAAAGACTTACAAAACTTCTGGATGAGAAAGACCCCATCAAGGATAAATATTATCTTGAGGTATCTTCGCCTGGAATAGACAGGCCATTAAAGAAGGATAAAGATTTTTTGCGAACCTACGGTAAAAGTGTTGATTTGCTATTTTTTACACCTTGGAATGGTGCAAAAACAATTGAAGCAACTTTAGTTGCTCATGATGCTGATACTGTTACACTTTTGTTGAATGAAAAAAGTGTAACAGTCGAACGTAAATTAATTGCAAGTATAAGGCCGCATATTGATTTTTA
>JBOFWD010000009.1:0-6749 GCA_051653445.1 Acidaminococcaceae bacterium
CTCGCTAGGACACGAAGTAATTAAGCTCGGTGTCGGCTTCGATGAACAATTGCTCAGCAAAGTGCCGCACGAAACTCACGACATAAGTCTGGATTACATTTTAACAGACAAGCGCTGCCTGTAAAAGAAGAGGAGTTTCCCAGCTGACATCAGCAGGGAAACTCCTCTTCTTTTTAACAATCTCCTGTATTTTATTCAACGTTCAAAACCTTATGCAGTTGAATGCCAACCCTTAGCTGCAGATTAGGATTTTCTTTCACGATTCGTACAGCACGTACCGCTGATTCCGGCTTGCAGCTTTCAACCTGTAAATAGATGTGGCGTGGCAGCACCTTATGCGCCTGAATAACATCAACACTGAAATTATCGTCAACGACATATTTGAGTTCATTGGCACGGCAGTTAATCACATAATCACTGTCAGGTTTCGGAGAAACAGTAACCCAGTCTATGCCCCATTCATCCGGTACAGGATTCGTGCCGTTCGTCTCCAGTGCCACAAATTTACCCCGCTCCTTAAGAGCCCCGACCAACGGCCCCAAGTCATATAAGGTTGGCTCGCCGCCGGTAATAACAACATTCGGCTGCTCAAACTGCCACTTGGCAAAAATCTCTTCAATGTCAAGCATTGCCGCTGCCGACACATCATAAGAATGCTCTGTATCACACCAGGAACAACGCAGGTTACAGCCAGCCAGGCGAATAAAGTCAGTACCTAACCCGCTGAAAATACCTTCACCCTGCACACTTGCAAAAATTTCTATCACCGGATAACGCATACTCATTTGGCTACCTCAGCAAAGGAGGTCGGCGTTTCCCACAATCTTAGCTTAAGAACTTCTATTCCTAACGGCACCAATTCTTGTTCAAGCACTTTGTGAAAATAAATCACCATATTTTCTGCCGTCGTTCGGAAAGAGAACACATCATTCAACATTTTGTGGTCAACCTTTTCAATTATCTCTCTCTTCACAATAGCTTTCAGATCGCCGAAATCAAGCACCATGCCCGTGCTGGACCCTTCGGCAACCAAGCCGCCGTCTCTTCTGGCAACTGTTACTTCCAGGCGATAGGTATGGCCATGCAGTTCTGCACATTTGCCGCTATGCTCAGGTAAGAAGTGTGCCGCATCAAATTTAAAGATTTTCGTAACACTAATCTTAGTCATAATGTGAAGGTTTCCTCCTTGCCAAATATTTCTTAAGGCCATGATTACGCAGTTTGCAGGCAGGACATTCACCGCAGCCGGCTCCCATGATACCGTTGTAACAAGTCAGCGTATTATCGCGCACGTATTCCAGTTTGCCCATTTTGTCCGCAAGTTCCCAGGTTTCCGCCTTATCTATCCACATCAGCGGCGTATGAAGCACAAAAGGATACTCCATTGCCAGATTTAAAGTGACATTCAGCGACTTAATGAAAATATCGCGGCAGTCAGGATAGCCGCTGAAATCAGTTTCACAGACACCGGTTACGATGTTTTTCAAACCCTTTTGTTTCGCCGCCACTGCGGCAAAAGTCAAGAACAACATGTTGCGGCCATCAACAAACGTAGAAGGCAGCTGACCATCTTCACCGCCTTGTACTTTGATATCATCTCTGGTCAGCGCATTCTCTGTCAGCTGCCCCAAAAGGCTCATATCCAAAATTCTGTGGTTAACGCCTACATCTGCGCAAATTTTCTTTGCGCATTCTATTTCTCCGCTATGACGCTGACCGTAATCAAAGGTCACCGCCTCTACCTTCGCAAACCTCTCCAGTGCCCAGAACAGACAAGTAGTGCTGTCCTGACCGCCGCTGAAAACAACCAGCGCGCCTTCATCTTTCATATGCACCAAAAATTCCTCCCTTAAATAACCTTGGCAAAAGCTATCAATAAGACGCATGAAATTCATTATCATCTACGCGTCACAATTTTACGCCCCTTGTATTTTACTTCATTTATTCCTGTTACCGCAAACCACTTTATTCTAATCAGTTAAACTTTATTTTTCAGCATTCATTCATCAAGTCAAATCAGCCTTTTGCAGCCTGTGGTTATCGTTAATCTGCGCTATCCCTTTTGAAAAGGGCCCGGTCATGAAACTTGCTCAGCAGCATCAATGCTGAAATTGCGCCAATCAAAGCAAATGTCATATCCCATTGGGCATCCCATATATCGCCTTGGCTTCCCAAAAATGAGTCTGCCGTTCCTCCCAGCATTTTAGCCATAATGAATTCAAACAATTCATAAACAGCACTCAAAGCCAAGCAGATGCTTATTATAATGAAATTCAGCCACTTACCACGTTTAAGAGGCGTTTGACGCAAAAGCACCTCGCGTGCCAGCATGGCGGGAATAAACCCCTGGGCGAAATGCCCAACCCGGTCATAATAATTGCGTCCGAGCTCAAAAGAATCGCGAAGCCAATTAAACAAAGGCATCTCGGCATAGGTGTAGTGGCCGCCAATAATCAAGATTATGGCATGCAGCAAGAGCAGCGTATAGACAAAGTTCGAAAGTCGAAAGCAGGGATATAGATAAACAAGCACTATTATTCCTGCCAGTACCGGCAATACTTCTAAAAACCAAGTTAACAGGTCATAGGGATTAACAACCGACCACATAAGTATAATAACAACCAACGCCAACAGCATTTTTGGATAAAAGCTTTCTGTCTTCAATACAAAGTTCCTCCTGAACTGCCTAAGTTTCTTTAAAAAATCCGAAGTTGCAAAAAAACTCAGCACAAACTTCTCCTATTATAATTTGCCATTCACATGATTACTCTAATCGCTCGTCTGCATTTATGATACTCTGATTATTTGTTGCTGTAAATGCAATTTCTACAAATCGCCAGCAATCTTTAAATGCAAGGCGCGATGGCGCACTATCTATAAGTTCAACATATACAAAGTCCCCGCTGATTAAAGAAACAGCAGGGACTTTGGCCATTTTCAAAACATCCGCAAGCAGTGCTATGCAACTCCAGAGAAAAATCGGCAGTTAAATTGCAGACTTCCCATTAACAGCAATACTCAAAATGAACTTTTATAAATAGCATGCACTACTTCTTTCGTAGCATTGATCGGCGCCACGCTAAGCAAGCCTTGCAGGCTCGGTGTCGAAAACGCCAATTCTGTCAATTTGGCAAGATCCTCTTCCACAAAACCTTCATCGCGCAGACGCGAGGTTATACCTATCTCGTTCAGCCATTTCTGCATAGCTTCAGCGGCAAAATCAGCTTCCGCAGGCACACCTTGCAGCGAAGGGATAATAGGCGCCAATATATCCGCAAGCACAGGAGCCGTAGCAGGATATATTTCTTTGATAATTGCCGGCAGCAGCATCGATAAGCCCAAACCATGGGAAAGTTCCGGTTTTACTGCGCTCAATGGATGTTCAAGCGCATGAGTAAGATGCAGCAGCCCATTATCAAATGCTATACCAGCCATCATCGAAGCATATAACAAGTAATACCTGGCAGTCAGATCTTCGGGATTTTCCTTAGCAACCGGCAAGTAGCGGGCGATCAGCCTTACTGTTTCCTGCGCAAGTAAAATAGCAAAAGGATTGGTCACTTTAGTAGTAGCGGCTTCAATAATATGATTCAAAGCATCAACAGTTACGAATATGGTTTGTCTAGCCGGCAGCATGGTCATCAAAGCCGGGTCATCTATCGCATATTGCGGATAGATGCAGTCGTAGGCAATAGCTGGTTTATATTGTTTCTCAGGAATGCTTACTACCGCAAAACGATCAACCTCCGTACCCGTGCCATGCGTAAGATTGACAGCGATAATCGGCACCGCAGTTTCCGGGACAAAGGTAAATTCGTAAATATCCCTGGCTGTTTTTGCAGGATTAGCTAGCAAAATTGCAACGCTTTTACCAGCGTCAATCGGGCTCCCGCCGCCAATGCAGACAACCGCTTGCGCCCCAAAGGCCCTGGCATCTTTGGCAGCTTCATCAACTTGGTTAACATCAGGATTAGGCGTTACCTTGCTATAAAGCAAATAACTCATATGATTGTCGTCAAACGCCTTTTTAATAATATCCCAGGCACCGGTTTTGATATGAGACCCTTTGCCCGTAACAACAATAACCTTGCTTATGCCTTGCTTTATTAAATTCTGCGTAATGTCAGCAATCTTATGAATTGCACCGACGCCAAAATAAACCATTGTTTTAGCTCTGATTTCAGTTACTTGATTGATGTTAATCTGTTTTTCCCACATAACCAACACTTCCCCACTGTTATTTTTATAAAAAAAGCTCATTAGTACCGAAAGCAGCTTATGCCATCTTTGCACACAAGCACTTTTCGTTTTATAAAGCTTTATCTATATCAGGCTCATTACTACATCAGTTTTTTTCTTATCCCGCCATCGCTTTCATAGTAGATAGAACCAAGCTTTAGCTTACCGTTTACTATTCTCAGATAAGGAGCAAAGATTTGGTCGCCATCTATCATGATATATACGTCTTTGAAGTCCAGGACTCCATGCTGGCTGGTTATAGTTCCCTGCAGGCTGTCAAACTCTATTAAACCGTAAGAACCTTCGCCTGACTTAAAGTCACCGTAAACCACAAGGTTCCTGGGCTTGCCATCACTGCGTAAATGCGCATCAAGATCGACCAGGCAGCGCAACTGCGGATCATTAAGCCCAAGATCGCCATGCAGCCCCGTACCTACAAGATCAACGCTGTAACTCCTGTCGTCAATATTATAATTGCCAAAGGCCTTTACTTTTCCGGCAAACACTCGTGCATCCAAATCAGGAACATCAATTACCCCATCCTCATACTTAAACCTGGCCCTCACATCACTGAAATACATCGGCGTAATCTTAAGCCGCTTCATATGCAAAGTTCCTGTAATCACCGGTGTCGGCAAATCGCCGTTGATTACCGCCTGCACGGTTCCTTTTTCATTTTCTCCATTACCGATGCCAAAAGCAGACATGTTGCAATTCGTAATGCCAAAGCTGATGTTTTCATAAAAAGCTACGTTTTTCGTCAAATCAACCGTGCCATTCAAGCGTACGGCATCAGCATCAAAAGTTCCTGCGACGTTGCCGCATTGAAATTCCATGGTCATCTTCTTTTTGCTATTGAAATCAATAGCAGCGTTGACATCCTTAAGTTTAAAATCACGCTTGTCAGCATGTGTTTCTATATCTGCATTCACCAGTACCAGCTTAAAATTAAAATCTTTCAGCTGCTGATGCTTCAGATTGTTTTTATTTTTAGCCGGCTTCAGAACATCTAACTGCTGCCAGTACATTTTATTATCAAAATCTATATTTACTTCCGCATCTTTAAGCTCAATATAAGTAAGGGTTTCTGTGCTTAGCCGCTTAGTTATTACATCCCAAGCCTTGACCTGAAAATACCCCTCGGGAATACTTGCCAATAATCTGCCGGTTTCATCTCTCCATACCAAATTTTCAAAGCTTACTGTGCCAAATATATTGGCACGCAAAGCATCTACCTTCATAGTTCCTTTCATCACATGCTGCTCCGCCACCGCTTCATTAAAGATGCGTGTAGCCTCAAGGCTGGCCAGATAACACAGCACATAAAACAGGGTCGTTATAACAACGGCAATGCTTATTAGTGATAAAATAATTTTCCGCTTATTTTTGAACATAACTAACGCCTCACCATGAAAACATAGGCATTGCTTTTTTTATTTTTCCCGGCTTTCATTACGATATTCGAGCAATAAAGATATGCCAAAAACAACTGCTGCCAACATATCAACCAAAACCCATCTGCTTTCTACAAATTCCACACCGCAAATCGGGTTATATAATACTGCAATCAGGCCAAAGACCCAGACACCAAAAGCTCGTTTTTTCTTATGATAATCATAAAGAGCCAGTAAAGAAAAGATGAATACCACTATCTTTATTATCGTGAAAAAGCCCGAGCCGAAGTCATAATTGTATGATTCATTAGAGTCAAGATAATCCGAAATCAGAAGACACATGGCAACCAGTTTAGCCGTGAACAAATTCTCCTTGAAAATTTTGGACACAACACGGTCAAGTTTTTCCAAAAACTGTTCAAGCATTCATATCCGCTCCTCAAAAAAGATTATATCTATTACTTTCGCTGAACGCGTCCTGCATTCCTGCCAAAATCCAAAAACTTCTACCGATATATGCAGACCTTAATTAATTAACATAAAAAAGAAGCCTGCAGGCACTCACTTTTAAGAGTCTGCAGGTTTGTTTATGATTTTTTGCTAAACAGTCTGATTACTATTAGCTTTTATTTTTTTTATAATTGAACCCAGTATCCTGATTTCGTCTTTTTGATATTGCAAAGCGAGATAAAGTTTTTCTTCATCAATTGTATAACATCCAATTTCACGCCTAAAAAACTCGCGTGCCTTCGCAACTCCCTCACTGCCTTGCATTTCATTTATTGTTTTATACAGCTCGGCAATAATTTCCTTGTTGCTGTGAATTTTCTCCCGATCCAAAGCAAGGCGTGATTCATGGGTAATCGCAAATTCAGGGGCAGGTACAGAATGGCAGTTTGCGTCATATATTTTATCATAATTTTCCAATTCGACAAAACCGTCATATTCTTTTAAAGAGTTTAAAACATCAGCTCCCTCAAAATGTGCGACTTGATGATATTTGCACTTTCTTAATTTGCTTTTATCCACCATGCAATCACCTCATTTCTTAAGATGGTTTCATTATATCATAATATCCAATAAAAATAATCCACCAGGAAGTCATAAAGCAATAAT
>JBOFWD010000010.1:0-1713 GCA_051653445.1 Acidaminococcaceae bacterium
ATCAATGCCTGTTTTTATCAGGTTTTGCCACTATTCGGCCAGAAAAGGTCGTTAATTGTTGCAGCAATAGCAATCAGCGCCTCATACATAGTAATTGTACCCTGCCATCAAGGTCATGTAAAGCAAAATATCGGGAAACCCTATGGTTTCCCGATATTTTGCCTGGCATTAAACGCACATACTGTCAAAAGAGAATTCAGCACCCAAAACAACATACCCAGTTGAATATTAAAAAGAGTGTGATCAGTCAAGCCGCTCACAGCAATGCCGATAAGCGACATAAGATAGCCCCTGCCGATGCCTTTGCGCCAAGGTTCAACATCAGCATATGCCAAGAACCATGCTTCCCTCACCAAAAAATATAGGATGAGTAAAAAAACAAGCAACCCCTGTATTCCAAGTTCAGCTGTGATATTCAAAAACAAATTATGGCAATGATACATCGGCACATCCGGATTCTGTAAATAAAAATCGTAATCAGGAAAAGCATACATATAACCATACCAACCGACTCCCCACGGCGAGTCCTTAATCATTGCTATTGTGCTTTCGACATAAGAAAAGCGCAAGGCAACAGAGGTATCTTCTGTCTGGAAAATTGACATAAGCCGATTAGACAACAAATCCCAGGCAAAGTAAGCTACCAAAGCACCGCCGCCTAAAAAAGGCATTATTGCTTTTCTGTAGAAAAAGACGGCAAAAGTGGACAAGACAACAAAGAGACTAACCCAGTTGCCGCGAGAAAAAGTCAGCAATAGACAAACAAAGCTCGTCAAAAAAAGTGTTATAAGTGCTATGCGTCGTTTGCCGCCGGGCAATGCCGAAAAGACCCCTACACAGTAACCTATCGTTACAACCAGGAACGTGCCTAAAATATTAGGATTTTGCAAAGTAGAATAAACTCTTTCCTTGAGTTCGGGGAATTGAGAAACATCTACCCATTCGGAATTAAGCACAGCTGTTCCGGCAATATATTGAAATATGCCGTAGGCCGCAACGATAAAAGCCGATAGAAGAAATGACTTCATCAAAACCAAGGGTTCTCTTTTTTTGGAAGCATAATGCAGCACCAGCCAAAAGACACCTATATGCTGGCTGACCACATAAGCATAGTTAAAAGCGCTGGCAAAAATATTGCCGGAAAAAACGAGCGAAGCAAAGCTGATTGCCATCAGAGCATAAAGAGCATATTTAAGTTTTTTGGGCAAAATCTCAGCAGTCCTTTGTTTTCTGCGCTGATACCGGTCGATCAGTGCACAAATCATGGTAACACTGAAAAGGCAGCCGCTCAGCGGTATGGAAAGTGGCAGCACGAACACCAAGAGAACAAGCAGTCTGAAGACTACTTGCTGCAGATTTAATAGTTGCCAGCGAAAAAGCGGTTTTTTCATTTATTTCTCCTGCTTATTACTTTAGAAATGTAATATATAACTAATACTTAATAACTTTTCTAATAGACAATATTGAACATAAGACTGGCACCGGTGGTCTTTGTCTGCGTAGGTATTAAACTGCGGACTAAAGTAGAGCAATATCATTCATTATAGCCAATGTATATGAGCCAGCGGCCTTATCGGCGTAGCTATTAAACTTCGCGCTCCAATTCTTGATAAAGAATTGCCAAGCGCGTGTCGAAGGCGGAGCAGAAAGGCTGCTGGCAAGTAGCACATTAACCAAGTGTCGAAGACGGCGCAGACAGATTACCAGTGCAAG
>JBOFWD010000011.1:0-14055 GCA_051653445.1 Acidaminococcaceae bacterium
TAACACAGGCGCATTGAGCTTTGTAACTGCGCCAAACTATGAATCACCGACAGATGTAGGCGGCAACAATGTGTATGATGTAGTAGTGCAGGTCAGCGACGGTCAGGGCGGAATCGATACCCAGACAATCGCGGTGACCATTACGGACGGCAATTTGGCACCGGTCATTACAAGCAATGGAGGCGGGTCAACGGCAGATATTTACATAGATGAAAACCAGATTGCTGTAACAACGCTAACGGCGACAGATGCGGATGTACCGGCTGATACGCTGACTTACAGCATTATCGGTGGGGATGATGCAACGAAGTTTACCATCGATCCGTCCACAGGAGTGTTGACCATTGTCAATCCGCCAAACTATGAATCACCGGCTGATGTAGGACTAAATAATGTTTATGATTTGTTAGTGCAGGTCAGCGACGGCCATGGTGGAGTAGATACGCAAACGCTGGCAGTTCATGTTAACGATATCAATGACGTGCCAGTCATTACGAGCAATGGTGGCGGCGCAAGTGCAGATACAAGTGTTGCTGAAAATACCACGGCGGTGACTACTGTAACGGCAACGGATGCTGACTTGTTACCAACTCCGGATACTTTGACTTACAGCATAGTAGGGGGAGCAGACGCGGCGAAATTTACTATTAATTCCAGCACTGGAGCCTTGAGCTTTGTAAGTGCCCCTAACTATGAGGCGCCTACAGATGCAGGCCTCAACAATGTCTACGACGTGGTAGTCCAGGTCAGCGACGGTCAGGGTGGAATCGATACGCAGGCTATTGCAGTTACGACAACGGATGTCTTTGAAAATCAGCTGCCATTCTTCAGCGTTAGCAGTTCTGATCCTACAACGCCGGGACCTGCGTCGATTTCTATGACAATGCCTGAGCTGCAGACTTTGGTAAGTGATTTGACTGCTTATGACCCTGATGCAGATACGCTTACATACAGTATCAGTGGAGGTGCCGATGCTGCTCTATTCAATATTAATCCGGCTACCGGCGAACTGAGGTTTAATGTGGCGCCGATTTATGGAGATAATATAGACGTTGGCGCTGATGGCACTTACAATGTGAATGTTCAGGTCAGTGATGGCAATGGTGGTATTGATACGCAGTCAATAGCAATTACAATCACGGATGTTGCTGATCTTACAGGTCTTAATTTCCACAAAAACAGTATGAATTTTAAATACGATCCGAATGCCAGTGTCAGTATCGTATCCAATACCGCCAATGGGGTAACCTATGAAATCAGAACAGGTGATACCTTGGTTAATGACATGGTTTCCACACATTTCCTGAGAGTGACAGGGACGACCAGCGGTATTTCAAATACCAATGATTTTGTCCAGTTTGCTGATGGCTCTGTGCTAAGAACTGCTGGCCTTAACAATCCTGGTGGTGCTACGCTTACTGATGGGATGGGACATGACCAATTAGTCGGAGGAACCGGTAATGACATCCTGATTGCCAGTGCCGGTAATGATTTGCTGCGTGGTTCGGCAATTCACGACTTGTCTTCCGGCAATGATACGATGACCGGCGGCAGCGGCTATGACGTATTCTCGTTCAGCCTTGCTAATGAAGGGCATGATACCATTACAGACTTCCAAGATGGAAAAGATTACATTCTGGTGCCTCTTTCTTATGGCTCTGCTGTGGAAACATTTGGTGACTATGACAGTGACGGCAGTGTTGATGATACAAGACTTACCTTTGCAGGAGGCACTATCATTGATTTGTATAATATTAATCCGTCACAAATAGGCACAGAGGATTTTGTCAACTATCGTTTGATCGGCAGCTACTATGGCGATACAATGACAGGGACAACTACGGGCAGTGATTTATTAAGTGGCTATGCCGGCAATGACAATATTAATGCTTTGGCTGGCAATGACTACATTTGGGGCAGAACGGGCAATGACACATTGACGGGTGGTGCCGGTGATGACAAGTTCTGTTACGACTGGAATGATCTCGAAGGGAGCGATACCATCATCGACTTCACTAATGGCAGCGATAAGATTCTGTTGTATAACGCAGCTTCCAGTACTGTGGTTGAGAGTACTACGCCAAGCGGCAATACACTCCTTACTTTCACGGATGGTTCTTACGTGACTATTACACCGAGCGGCGGCAATACGGTTATTACCTTTAATGAAAATCCATCTACACAAATAACGCTGCAAGGGGTTGCTGCCAGCACGATTCATGCCGATGACTTTACTTTCATCGTTTGATTTAAATGTTATTAACAAGTTTTGTATTAGGTTTATTGCAAAGAAATCATGCCGGGATTCCGGCATGATTTCTGTATTTTTGTAGACATGAAGGTATTTTGGCCGGACGAAGTCAATGTTTCAATAAAGAATGACGCAATTACTAAATAAAATCAAATTTTCACCGGGAATTGGCAGGAGTTTCATAGCTGTTGAGGAATTTAATTAAATAGTTCCTATAAATAAAAAATTTCAAACAATTTCTCTCCAAAGGAGTGCAGAGCATGGAAAAATGGCATTCAGGGTTCATAGGAGTTCTTACTTTCACCATGTTAACGATTAATCTGCCTGCCGGTGCTGAGCCTGTAGGGCAAGGAAATGACTTGCAAACAGCATTGAAGGCTGCGGCACACTTCAATCCAAGCGTTAAAAGCAAGATTGCTGAACTTAAGTCATTAGGGTATAAGCTTGATGAGGCTGAAGCAGGTAGACTGCCATCCTTTAGCATATCGGCACAATCTATGTACAATAATGATGACAATTACGGCATTATGCGTGGACAGATGCCGCTTTATTCTTTCGGCAAAATCAGCGGAAATATCAAGGTTGCCGAGGAAGGCCTGGTTTTAGGAAAGTTTGTTTTGCTGCAGGTACAGCGGCAATTAATAGAAGATACTGCGGCTGCTTACAACAGTCATTGGGGCATTAAACAACGAGTAGCTATTGCCGAAGCTAATGTTGCTGAACATGATCGCCTTTATCAGATGATCAACCGTCGCCAGCAAGGAGGAGTGGCTTCAGCTGCTGATGTTAGATTAGCGCTTTCCAGGCTTTTGCAGGCTCAGGCCCAGTTAGACCAGATTAAGGGAGCGGCTGAAAAAGCGCGCAATGAGCTTGAGGTTCTGACGCAGCTGACAATTTCTGCCGACACTCCGATAGATCAGGCTCTTGCTGAAACGCCGGCAGGGGAAGATGAATTGCAGAAGGCACAGTTAATTGATGCTCGTGTCAAAGTTCGTATGGCGGAACTTGCAATGACAAAAAAAGAGGCTGATTTACGTCAGGCAGAGAGGATGCCAACGCTCTATGTAAGATATGACAGATATATCAAACCTAAAAATGATTATGCTTCTGATGGAGAAGTGGGCGTTGTTTTAGAAGGAAGCCTTGATGGTTTGGGCATTATTGGACAGAAACGAGCAGCTGCTGCTAAAGCGCATATTGCGGTTGCCGAAGAAAATTTGGAAGATACTCGGAATGAAATTAAACGAAGGGTGACAAATCTTCTTACTGAGAGAGGTATTCAAGGCAATATAGTCGCCTCCTATGAACGTTCGACAGAAGAAATGGAGGAAACGTTAAAATCGGTTATAAGACAATTTGATGCCGGGCGCAAATCATGGATTGATGTCTTGAATTTTCAAAGGGAACTTACAGAGATGCGGCATCAATTGTTACAGGCTAAAACTAATTGGCTTGAGGTTTCATTGCGGTTAGCGGCAATTAATGGACGGCTTGATACAGCAGCGGAGGTGAAGGAACCATGATAAAAACGCAACCAGATTTTTTGTCATCCGGCTTGCTTGGTAAATTGCTGGTGCATTTGGAAATTCCTGTGCCGCAGGGCGCTCTTGATGAAGCTTGCAGCAGATCTAAAAATGAAAGCACGGATCCTGTTCAACAGCTTGGTTTCATACTCAAAGCTGTCAACAGAAGAAATGTAAGGGCTGCCATTCTTAGGTGGGATAGGTTTGATCATCGCCAGCTGCCGGCTTTGTTATGGCGAAAGGACGAATGGTGGCTTGCTGAAACGGGGGAAGATGGGTTTATTCATCTTACCAATGAAGCTGGAGAAGGAGAGGACATTTCTTCTGATGAACTTGGTGAGACCGGTGTTCTGTGGTTGCAGGCGCTGGGTCAGCGGAATGAAACACGTTTTCAAACTTTTCGGAGCGAGTCAGTCAGATTGATGCTGACAGAAATACTGCGTCAAAAACGTTGGCTGGTGGAAGTGTTGACGGCAACCTTTGTCGTTAATGTACTGACTGTTGCAGCCTCTTTATTTACGATGCAGGTTTATGATAGGGTAGTGCCTTCTTTTGCATATGCAACCTTATGGGCACTTGTAATGGGCATGTTTATCGTGGTTGTCCTTGACTGGTCATTGAAGATGATTCGTTCCCGTATTCTTGATAGTGTTGCCAGAGATGTTGACCAACGTGTTTCTCAAAAATTGTATGAGCGGCTGATGCAGCTGCGACTTGACACGCGTCCGCACAGCGTTGGTACCATGGCGGCCCAGGTAAATGGTCTTGAAACGGTACGCGCGTTTTTTTCCTCTTCAATAGTTTTTGCTTTGGCTGATTGTCCTTTTGCTTTCTTTTTTATAGCATGTATTGGTATCATTGGTGGTTCTATGGGATGGGTTTATTTGCTTTTATTAATATTGGGGCTAATCATTGGTGTTTTTTTTCAGTTCAGGATGCGGGAGCTCTCGCGGAAGGAAATCCAGCGTGGGCATGAACGCCATGGCTTGCTGGTTGATACCATTCAAGGGGCGGAAACCATACAGTCTTCAGGAGCAGAGTGGCGCTTTGCGGAAATGTGGCGTGAATTGACGAGCGCGATTTCTTGTTATACCAATAAGAGTCGTGGTTTATCGAATCTTACACAGATCACAACAGGAACTTTGGGTACTCTGGCTTACGTGAGCGCAGTGGTTGTTGGTGTTTTTGAAATAGAGGCTGGACGGTTGACAACTGGTGGTATCATAGCTTGTACTATTCTTGGCGGAAGGGTAATCGGTCCGGTTGCTCAAGGCGTTCAAAATATGATGCAGTGGCAATATGTGAGAGAATCTTTACAGATGGTCGACAATCTTCTGGAACATCAGCCGACACGCGGTGAAAACCAGGATTTGCTGGTGCCGGAAAAGCTCGATGTAAATGTTCAACTGGAAGGCGTGAAATTTGCCTATCAAGGAACTCCTGTTCTCCGGCTTAACGTGAATCAGTTATCCTTTAAAGCTGGCGACAGAGTGGCCATTGTTGGTGCCAATGGCTCCGGCAAATCGACATTGCTGAAAGTCATTGCCGGCTTATACCAGCCGACTGGCGGTCAGATTCGTTTAGGTGGTGCTGATATTTGGGAGTTGGATCCGCAAATTATTAATCAGTATATAGGATATTTGCCACAGGATGTCCATCTTTTTCGCGGTACGCTAAGAAGTAATATGACGTTAGCTGGAGGCATCAGTGATGCAAGGGTATTATCAATAGCTAAAGAACTCGGTATCGACCGTATAGCGGCAGACAGCGCACGTGGCATGGAGATGGAAATCAGCGAGGGCGGACAAGGGTTATCTGGTGGGCAGCGACAGCTTGTCGCATTGTCGCGAATTTTCCTTGCGGCACCGAAGGTCTGGTTGTTGGATGAACCGACAGCTTCCCTGGATGATGAATCTGAGCGGCATGTCATTGAAGCACTGCAAAAAAGAATTCAGCCGGATGATATTCTTTTGGTCAGTACGCATCGACCGCGTACGATTGCCTTGTCAAATAGGATGATAGTGATGGCAAGAGGGCGTATTGTGCTCGATGGACCAACGGCAGAAGTTATTAAACATTTGCAAGCATTGAATGTTAAGCAGACTAAAGTAGCTGTAAATAATGGCGAAACAGCGCATGAAAACGTCGTTCAGAAAGTAAATGGTGAGCAAGGGGGCACGGGCAATGTGGAACAATGAGACCGATAAAAAAAAGAAGTCTGAGTATGAACGGCCATCGAAGGTACTGTGGACATTGGTTATTGCCTTTTTTGTTACTGCTGTCTGGGCCTATTTTTATCGCATAGATCAGGTTGTGCGCGGTCCGGGAACCTTTATTGCAGCCAGTCGTGTGCAGGTGATTCAAGCTGTTGATGGTGGCATGATAACGTCTCTCAAGGTCAAAGAAGGAGATCGAGTTGAGCAGGGGCAAGTTTTGGCAACTCTTGATGACGGAAGGAGCGGAGCGGCCGTTAAAGAGCTTGATGGGCGACTTGCGGCGCTTTATGCAAAAGCTGCACGCTTAAAGGCCGAAATAGCTGGGGCTGATTATATTAAATTTCCGACTGCTGTTGAGAAGTTCCCGGAGATTATAAGGGTTGAAACTGCTTTGTTCAATCAGAGGGTTTCGGGTTTTCAAGAGGAAATGAGGACGGCGGCAGTTGCGGTTAATTTGGCCAGAGAAGACGCTCAGCTTGTCGCTGATTTAGCAAGCAATGGCGATATAAGCCGTTCCGAAGTGATAAGGGCGCAAAGAACATTGAATGAAGCTGAAGCTATGATGATTAACCGACGGAATAAATATTTGCAGGAAGTTGGTACGGATCTGACTAAAGCCGAAGATGAAATAGGGCAAAATGAGCAAGTCAGAGCACAAAGACTGCAGCAATTGGAAAATACCGTACTGAAAGCTTCTGTGCCAGGCATAGTTAAGAACATGAGATTAACCACACCTGGCAGCGTGCTGAGGCCAGGTGAGGAGTTAATGCAGATTGTTCCTATTGGTGAGGATATTATTGTTGAGGTTAAGGTGCGGCCGACAGATATTGCACAGCTGCGGCCGGGACTTCCTGCCAACATTCGTGTAGATCCTTATGACTATACTATTTATGGCGCTGTAGCAGGTAAAGTTTCTTATGTTAGTGCTGATACGCTCAAAGAAGATACAAGAGCCGGTGAGCAAGTTTATTACCGTGTGCATGTGACAACGAAAGGGGCGCCGGTTGTCACACAAACCGGCAAGGAAATAGAAATTTTGCCTGGCATGACTTCCCAGGTTGATATTCGTATAGGCGATCGTACGGTTCTTGAGTATTTGTTGAAACCATTGCGCAAAACTTTGACGGAATCTTTTGGCGAACGTTGATGTTGCAATTCTGATCTTAAAATTACGACGATTTTCAGTTGGAATGCAGATTGTTTTTAGAAGATTATAATGGTAAGTAAAGTCAAAAGCCCGAACAACACAACCGGTGTTGTTCGGGCTTTTTCTGTAAAGAGTGTTTTAAAAGCGCTGACGAATGATCGGCAAGGTGCACTTTGCTAGCAAGCCGGTGGTTAGGCCGGTGGGGATGGCGAGTAACAATAGCAAAGGCAAATAACTAATGAGTGCCGTTGTCTCCATTAACAGCATCGCAATTATCAGTTGACCGCAGTTATGAGCGCAAGCTCCGAGAATGCCGATGCCGAGGGGAGAGAGTAGACGTGATCGGCAGGCAGGTGCCATCAAAAGGAAACTTAAAAGGGCGCCGCCAAGACCGATGAAAAAACCGGGAGTGAAGAGACCGGTGCTGAGAATGGCAACTAAAAGAATTCTTGCCGCCAAGAAAAGCGCCGTCTTGGTACTGCCAAAAAGCGACAGGGCAATAATCGTCACGCTGTTTGCCAATCCCGGTTTTGCGCCCGGAACTTGGATTGGGAAGGGTAAAGTGTTTTCTACGAGACGCAGCACAACCGCCATTGCTAATAAAAACGACATCAGGACAAGTTCTCTGGAGGTAAGTTTAACGCAGGACTGCATCTGGCTCACCGTCCTTTTTGTCGGCAATTGCCGTGACCATAACTTTTTCCGGCAGGCACAAGATGGTTTGTCCGTTTTTATTTATATAGCCTTGGCGTATACAAAGTTTATCAGTGCAGGGTGATGCGGTGATACGAGCACCTTTGCCGGAATCAATTTCGATATGAATTGTTCCGTCAGCAGTATTTACTGCAAATTCGCCGGTAGCGGCAAGGGCTGAAAGCTTAACGGTTTGGATTATTTCGTCGCCGTGGCGTATTTCAAAAACCAATTTTTCATCTGCAGCGGAGGATTTAAGAAAAAAATGCAGGCCGGCGGCTAGGAGCACTATTAATAAAACAAGCAAACAATCGTTTTTGCGCATTTTTACTTACCTCCGGCTGGCGCAAGCTCCAGTCTTGATTGTAGAGAAGGTGACACATATGTTTCTCCATCAGATTTCACGACAATGGCAGCTATTTCGGGATGGACGGCTAATACTTCCAGAACCTTTTCGTGTGGTAAAACAAAAAGAAGAGTTGAATAATAATCTGTCATAAAAGCGGAGGCCGCGACGATAGTTACTGAAATGGCGTTGCGTGATGGCATGCCTGTGTGAGGGTCGAGAATGTGGTGATAACGAATGCCGTCAATTTCGTAGTAACGCTGATAATCGCCGGAAGTAGCTACTGCTTCGCCGGCTTTCAGGTTAATGACTCCCAGATAGGCATCGCTGCGCCG
Organism: Acidaminococcaceae bacterium; assembly: GCA_051653445.1. Lineage (GTDB taxonomy): Bacteria > Bacillota > Negativicutes > Acidaminococcales > Acidaminococcaceae > RZYP01. The sequence goes on from JBOFWD010000011.1 coordinate 8,512, forward strand.
CGGATCCTGCAGAGCGATGCGCCAAGGTTTACCATCGGCTTTGGTGCCGACGGTTTTGATATTGCCGCCAGCGTTGACAAGTGCGAAAGATACATTTTCATCTTTTGCCAATATTTCTGCTGCGACATCGACTGCATAACCTTTGGCTATAGCACCCAAATCAAGAGCGGCACCGGCTTGCAAAGTGATAGACTGTTTGTCGCTTGCAACGCTAAACTTATCTTGCCCGGTCAACGAGAGGGCGGCGTCGATTTCTTGTTTGCCTGGCACAGTTTTGTCAGAGCTGTGTTTTCGCCAGACGTCAATCAAAGGGCCCAGAGTAATGTCGAATTCACGGAAAGTTTGCTGATGCGCCATATCGACTAGGCGCAATAAGTGCGGTCCAACCGGAAAAGGGCCTAGGCCGGCATGGGCATTTAGTTGATAAAGACCTTTTGATGAATTGTCTTTGTATCGGTCTGTTTCATCCGCTATTTCTTGAAAAGCTTGAAAGGCATTAGTAACTGCGATTTTCACCTGTTCGGTGTTTTTTCCTGTTGCTTCGATGCTGATTGTGGTATCCATAATAAAACGAGTATCTTTATATGGTTTTGGTTGTGAAAAGCAGCCTGCATTGAGCAGGCTGCTTAATATTAATAAAAACACGCAAAGGTTTTTCATAAGTGCATACCGCAGTTTTCACGAGAGGCGCAGTTTGCGCAGCCGGGATTTAAGGATTTTGGTTCGGCGATAGTGGCAATTTCGCTCTTGATTGGTTCAATATAGTGGATGCAGTGACGAGGGCAGCTTTTGACGCAAAGGCCGCATTCGATACATTTTGCACGGTCAATGACGGGAAGGCTGCCGTTATGGTCTTCTACCATGGTGATAGCTTTAGTTGGGCAATTCTTAGCACAAAGGCCACAGCTGATGCAGGAAACTTTACAGTTTGTCATGGCTGCTTTCCCTTTGGCATGGTTATTGCATTTTATATGAATTTTGGCATTCGCATCACTCAGATAAAGAACTTTCTGAGGACATTGTGCAACGCAAACACCACAACCGGTGCATTTGGTATAATCAAAAACAGGAAGACCGTTGCTGCTCATACTGATGGCGTGAAAGGGGCAGCTTCTGACGCAGGCACCGAAACCGAGACATCCAAAGTTGCACTTGCCCGGCGCACCCAGAGTTTTTGCTGCCAAATGACAATCTTTGATGCCTTTATACTCAAGCGTTTTAGGCGCATTGATTTCACAGCCGTTGCAAGCAAGGCGACCTACTTTGCGTAAATCTTTGCTTAATGGCATTTCTTTTGTCAGCCCCAGAACTTCGGCGATTTTTTGCTTTCCTTCTGTTGTACAGCCGACGCAAGGGTCAATTCCTGTTTCCCCGGCAACGATTGCTTCTGCCAAGCCATGACAGCCTGGATAGCCGCAGGCACCGCAGTTTGCACCTGGCAAGAGAGCGGCCACTATGTCGATGCGCGGGTCAACCTCCACCGCAAATTTCTTGTCTGCAAAAGCTAGAATTAAACCAAAGAGAGCACCAAGGGCGGCAACAAAAATAACGGCTTCCAACATAATTTTCAACTCCTAAGATTGATCAGTGCATTCCCGCAAGTCCCATTAGGGAGATTGCCATGCAACTGGCAGTAATTAAAGCGATAGGGAGATTTTCCATGCTTGCGGGAAGCTCGGCTTCTTCGAGTCTTTCGCGAATGCAGGAAAATATGACAAGAGCGAGTGTATAACCGGCAGCCGTGCTGACGGCGTTGACTGTCGCGTTGAATAAAGAATATTCTTTTTGCACATTGATGAGTGCTATGCCGAGTATGGCGCAGTTCGTGGTAATGAGAGGCAAAAAGACACCCATTGCTTTGTGGAGAGATGGCATTTGTTTTTTCATGAACATTTCCAAGAGTTGCACTAAGGCGGCAATTGCCAAAATAAAGACTATAATTTTCAAATAACCCAGATTGTAGGGTAAGAGAAACAATTCATAAAGAAGCCAAGAAATAGTGGAAGCTATAATCATTACGAAGGCGACTGCGGCGCTCATGCCGAGTGCGTTTCCTAAGTTTTTGGAAACTCCAAGAAAGGAACATAGCCCCAGAAATTGTGAGAGAACAATATTGGATATAAAGAGTGCGCTGAAAATAATGCCGAAAGTACTATCCATGACGCACCTCTTTTCTTTGCTTCAAGTAGTTGGCGCCGGCAAAAAGAAAACCCATTGTGATGAAGGCGCCAGGCGGCAGCACCATGAGAAGAACGGGCTGAAAGGATGGGCCGAGCACGGAAAAGCCCAGCAAGGTACCTGCCCCCAATATTTCGCGGATCGCGGCGACGAAAGAAATGGACAGGGTATAACCAATGCCCATGCCGACGGCATCGAGAAAAGAAGGCCAAAGGTCATTTCTGTTGGCAAAAGATTCAGCACGCCCCAAAATTATGCAGTTAACAACGATGAGCGGAATAAAGATACCTAATGCGGCATAAATATCAGGCACTAAGGCGTTCATCAACATTTCCGTAACGGTTACAAGCGAGGCTATGATGACAATATAGCATGGGATACGGATTTGGTCCGGGATGAGAGACTTAAGTGCAGAGATTGTCAGATTGGAAAAAATCAGTACAAGCGAAAAGGCAGCGCCCATACCGAGAGCATTTGCCAGTGAAGTGGTAGTTGCCAAAGCTGGGCAGACGCCGAGAACTTGTACGAAGAGAGGATTTTCTTTTAAGATACCTTTCTGCAATTCGAAAAACATGGTAAAACTCCTTTCGAAGACCGATGAAACTACTAATCATTTTGCTTATTTAATATAAGTTTCCCGAAAGTGTGCGCTGGCAAGATTAATTCCGCTGACTACGGCTTTGGAAGTAATGGTGGAAGCTGTTATAGCTTGAATTTCCTCAGGTTTTTTCGCGTCCTTGCTTACAACTAATTCTTGACGCAGTTCTTTGCTAAGGAATTGATTAAGAAAGGCCGGTTCTGTGCACTTTGCACCCAAACCAGGGGTTTCCTGCTGACTTAGAATTTTAACTCCTGTTATTTTCATGGAGGATTTTTCGATACCTACCATTATTTTAATTTCGCCGGCATAACCTTTTGGTGCTACGGTGTAGATATAACCATTCACACCGGCGCCTTTTGCGGAACGCAAAATTTCTTTTATGGGAGAATTCTCAGGTGCATCCACCTTTTCTAGTTTGCCGGCTTCAGGAAAGACTTGTAGATAGCTTTCTGCGACTTTTGCCGCATCGCGTTCTGCGATAATGTCCTTAGTATATTCATAAGCGCCTGTTACCAAGGCGGTACTGATGGCACAAATGGCAAAAAGCAGAAAGGATAGACGAAAAATATCTTTACTCATGCTTTTTCACCTTCCCTCCGAAAGGAATGTTGCGTACATAACGGTCAATCAGCGGCGTGAGCATGTTCATTATTAAGATTGAATAGCATACGCCCTCGATATAGCCGCCGCGTAAGCGGATAAGTGCCGTAAGGATGCCCAGTCCGATGGCAAAGATTATACGGCCTTTTTTTGTGATAGGACTGGTTACCCAGTCGGTTGCCATGAAGAAGGCGCCAATCATGAGACCGCCGCCGAAAAGATGGTAGAAGGCAAAAAGAGGAGGATAATTCCTGTAAAAACCGTAGAAGCCGGTGATAATAAGAACGGTGAGAAGATAGTAAAAAGGAATGCGCCAATCAATATGCCCCCGCCAGATGAGGAAAAGTCCTCCGAGCAGTATTGCCGGAACACAGGTTTCTCCAAGTGATCCTGGTGTATTGCCGATAAACATGCTGAAAATATTTGGCAGAGATGCTGTTGCATCTTGCCCTTTCTGCCACAAGTCTTCCGACATACGCAGCATGGCCAGCGGCGTTGCCGAACTGACGGCATCGACGGTGTCGTTGGCGGCAGGAGCCGTTAACGATGTCCAGGAATCAAGAAAGGAGGGGGTGGGCTGCGCCCAGCTGGTCATTTGTTGCGGCATAGATGCCAGCAAGATGGCGCGGCCTATATGGGCTGGATTGAATATGTTGCTGCCCAGGCCTCCGAAAACCTGCTTGCCGATAACTATAGCGCAAAAACTACCAAAAACAGCGAGAGCCGGTGATAAGCCGGGCGGCAGGCACAAAGCCAGCAATAAGCCTGTCAGAAGCGCGCTGCCATCGGTAACGGTAAGCGGGCGTCCCATCATTTTCTGGCAAACAGCTTCGAAGAAGATTGCGGAAATACCGCAGGCCAAGATAACTGTCAGGGCGTCCTGACGGAAAAACCAGACTGCTGCGAGGATTGTCGGCACTAATGCCAGTAATACATCCCGCATGGCGGTGCTTACTGTACCGCCGCAGTGCAGATGGGGTGAAGAGGAAACTATGATCAGGGGAGCAGGCTTTTTAATCGGATCCATCAGAATGATTCCTTTCCTAAGCAAAGATTATTTATGTCTTGCTTTTTATTTTAAATTGAAGATTTTAAAACAAAGGGTTATGCCCGCCAGAACCTTCGGTCATAATAAACTGTTTGCCCATGCGTATATATTGGACAAGCGGAATATTGGCTGGGCAGTTGAAGGAGCAGCAACCGCATTCAATACAGGAAGAAATATTGGCGGCAGCAGCATCCAGCCATTTGCTGCGTTTTACTGCTTTGACAATCATTGTGGGTTCAAGAAACATCGGGCAGACATCAACGCAGTGGCCGCAACGCACGCAAGCCTGTTCCTGGCGGACAGCGGCGAGCGGTGAATCCTGGGTGAAGAGCAATAGGCCGGTAGTACCTTTGATAATCGAGTAGTCCAGCGTGCTGACTGCAAAACCCATCATTGGGCCGCCGCATAATATCTTGGCAAGATTGTCCTTGGTGCCTTGTGCGGCTTTATTTACGACATCACTGTAAAGTGAACCTATTCTGACCAGATAATTACCGGGCCTTTCGACGCCATCGCCACTGACGGTAACGACCCGCTCAAAGCAAGGCAAATTACTTTCAATTGCCAAGGCAGTCTGGACGGCAGTGCCGGCGTTATCGACGATTACTCCTACAGCTGAGGGCAATCCTTTGTCGGGAACAGTCCGTTTTGTCACAGCCGAAATCAAATGTTTTTCTGAACCCTGAGGGTATTTTTCCTGACAGACTACTACTGATATTTCAGGTTCATTTGCGGTAAGGCGTCTAAGAAGCTCAATGGCGTCAGGCTTATTGTTTTCGATAGCAATTATTCCTTTAGGAGCATTTGCTGCCAACATGAAATATTTCAAGCCGCGTACAACTTTATCAGCGTATTCCAGAAGAATACGGTGGTCGGTGGTAATATATGGTTCGCATTCAATGCCGTTGATAATAACGGTATCAATTTTCTGATTGTTTTTGAGTGGGGCGTATTTGACATGAGTAGGGAAAGCGGCACCACCCATGCCTACAATGCCTTTTTCCAACATGATTTGACGAATGTTTTCTGGTGTTAAATCAACTGGCTCTTTGCCAAGAATTATATCTTCTGTCAACGTATCAAAACCGTCATTTTTGATTACGATAGATTCGGAGGG
>JBOFWD010000012.1:0-6860 GCA_051653445.1 Acidaminococcaceae bacterium
CTTTTTTCAAGGCACCATTCACATAGACCTGTCCATCACGAATTTCTATAGTATCGCCACCAACAGCAATTACTCTTTTAATGAAATCTCGGCTTTCATCCATCGGATACTTGAAAATTACTATTTCATCTCTCTTAGGTTCACTGACAAGGTAAACAAACTTATTAACTAAAAGTCGTTCACCATTTTCTAGTGTAGGGAGCATGGATGGGCCGGAAACCATATATGGCTCGACAACAAAGGTTCTGATACAAAAGGCCAGTACAACAGCAATGATAATTGAATAAAGCCACTCGCCGACAATGTCCTGCCACGTATTATCAGATTTTTTCTTCATATTGCTTTGCTCCTTTCAGTAGCGATAAAACAGTTTTTTAAATAACAAAAGGGACTGATAAACAGTCCCTTTAGATTCCGATTAGCGTCTTTCTCTAATACGAGCTGCTTTACCGGTAAGATTACGCAGATAATAAAGCTTTGCTCTGCGAACAATGCCGCGACGAGCAACTTCGATTTTTTCCAATCTTGGTGAGTGAAGTGGGAAAGTTCTTTCCACACCAACGCCGGAAGAAATACGACGTACAGTAAACATTTCACGCACACCGCCACCGCTGCGAGCGATAACGACTCCTTCGAACAACTGAACACGTTCTCTGGTACCTTCAACAACCTTAACAAATACTTTTACAGTGTCTCCGGCACGAAAATCCGGAATGTCGGAACGAAGTTGTTCTTGTTCCAAAACTTGAATAATGTTCATAATTTCCTCCTCAATATCATAGACGTTCATGTATGAACAAAATCAACAGCGGACCGTCCGTCTTACATACGCAAGTATTATATCACAAAGAATACCGCATAGCAACACTATTTTAACCACCACTGCTCACCTGCTATGCGATCTATAATGATAGCTGCGGCAGATCTTACACAGAGATGGTTATAATCACATGTTCCGTATATTGGTTCTAAAATATAGTCGAAACTGCTCATGACACTCTTTTCTATACCAAAACCTGTGCCAAATAATAAAAGAATCGGCTGCTCTCCTTCTTTAAGAAGACTCCTTACAAAACCATATGAAACAGTATTGTCATATTGTCTGGCATCCGTAGTGATAGTCAAAGGCTTCACGCCTTCAATCTCTTCGATAGCATCAATAGCGTTTTCAATGCTGGGAATATAACTTACTCTCTCCAAAGCATTGCTGCGGTCAGGATTGTATACCTGTCCAAAACCATTTTGCCAATAATCAGTGATCTTAGTGATAATTTTTTTCTGTTCGTCTAAGGGATGAATCAAAAAGTATCGTTTAACATCGTAAGTACGAGCCGTACGTGAAATATCATGAATGTCAAAATTAGTAACCGCTGTAGCTACAACTTTCATATTCTTGTTGTAAATAGGATAATGCACCAAGCCAAGATACAAATTAGCCATTATTTTCACCTTTAGTCTCTTTAATTATAGCTAATAGCAATTTCCCGTCCTCTTTGCTCAAATCAGCTTTACTAAGTAAATCGGGGCGATTCTTATAGGTAGTACGCAGGGCTTCTTTTCTTCGCCATTCTTTTATAAGCGCATGATTGCCTCCCCGCAATACCTCCGGAACCTCCATGCCATCAAAAATAACAGGCCTTGTATATTGTGGATACTCAAGCAAGCCTTCGCTAAAAGACTCTTCCGAAGCGCTTTCTCCTTTACCCAATACTCCCGGAATATAACGTGCGACTGCATCCATTACAACCAAAGCAGGAAGTTCTCCTCCCGTAAGCACATAATCCCCGATGGATATTTTTGCATCTACCCAGGCGAAAATTCTCTCATCAAAACCTTCATAATGGCCACATAAAAAAATCAAGTCACGACCAGATTCAGCAAAGTGTTCAACTATATTTTGATTCAATGTTTTACCGCCAGGACAAAGCGCGACAACGGCCGCATTCGGCAATAAACTCTTTGCCTTTTTTATTGCTGCAGCAAAAGGATCAACTTTTAGAACCATGCCAACGCCTCCGCCAAAAGGCGTATCATCAACGGTCTTATGCTTGTCGCTTGTATAATCGCGAGGGTTTATGCAGGAAACAGTTAATAATCCTTGCTCAACAGCTCTCTTAATAATACTGAAGCCTGTCGCCTGTTCAATAAATTCGGGGAACAATGTAATAAAAAGGAAATTCACTTCTACTCAGCCCATTCCGGCAGTTTAACCAAAATACGGTTATCAGCCATGTTAATTTCTTTGATATTAGCCTTTAAAGCAGGAATCAGAATTTCGCTGCCGTCATTTGCTTGAACAATGAAAACATCGTTGCTGCCGGTAGCCAAGACATCCTTAAGCTTACCTAGCGATAACCCAGCTTCATCGTAAACAGCAAACCCTATTAAATCGGAAACATAAAACTGATCTTCCTTAAGAGGCGGCAAATTGGCAGTATCGATAAGGATCTTCTTGCCACGAAGCAATTCAGCTTCATTCATGTTATTAATTTCTTCTACTTTTACTAAAAAAACATTCTTATGGAAACGAGAGGCCGTCACAAACAACTTGCGGCCGTCTTCTAAAAAGAAATACTTTAACTCTAAAAACATATCAGGGTTTTCGGTCAGGGGCATTACACGAAATTCGCCCCGCACACCATGCGGGGCGACAATGGCGCCTATTATAATTCTCTTATCCAAAATGTTAAGCTCTGAAAGCGACAATTTTGCCGTCTTCCGTTACAATTTCAGCACCCATTATTTTATCAAGATCGGTACCGATTTCCAGTTCAACAGTTCTTTCAAGTTGGCCATGACCAATTTCAGCGCCAAATTCTAATTTCTCTGCCCTTTTGAGTTTAGCTTCAGCTTCCTGCTTCGCAGCAAGACGTTTCGAACGTTCAACTTCAATTTGCTGCTGTAAAGCAGGAACCATTGTTTCATCCTGATTTTCCTGTTCGTTGACAGCTCTTTTAGCCGTAAATTCAAATTGTTCCAGCTCTAGACTAATTTGTTGTATTCTTTTTTGGAGATCTCCAATAATTTTCGTTTTTAAAGTCTCAGTAACTTTAGCTTTAATTGTAACCGGCATTCTTACGGTCATTTTATCCATTATGTTAAACCATCCTTTTTAAACAATCTCAACGACGACTTTGACATTTTCACGCGTCGCAACTGCCTTCAAGACAACACGGATTGCTTTAGCAATACGACCTTGTTTGCCAATAACTTTACCCATATCCTCAGGAGCAACATGGAGGCGAAGCACCGTTGTAGTACCGGTTGTTTCCTCCTCCACGACTACTGCGGACGGATTATTCACTAGAGACTTGGCCATGATTTCTACCAATTCTTTCATGTCAATCACGCCTCACTTTTTTTAGCTTTTGCTTCAGCGTATTTAGCAATAATACCATCTTTGCTGAACAGGGATTTAACAGTATCAGTAGGTTGCGCACCTTTAGCCATCCAGGAAAGAGCTTTTTCCTCATCGATTTTTACTACTGCAGGTTGTACAGTAGAATCATAGAAACCAATGCTTTCGATAAAGCGACCATCACGTGGAGCACGGGAGTCAGCTACAACAATACGGAAGAAAGGGTTCTTTTTAGCGCCCATACGTTTTAAACGAATTTTAACTGCCATTTATATTTTCACCTCCTTAAAATAAATCAATTTTTTATTGCATAAAAGGCAGCTTGAAACCACCTTTTGAGGCAAACTTGTTCATTCCTTTAATCTTTTTCATCATTATTTTGCTTTGTTCAAAATTTTTCAGCAATTTGTTGACATCCTGTACTCTTGTACCAGAGCCAGCTGCAATTCTCTTGCGTCTGCTGCCATTTATGATATTTGGATTTCTGCGTTCGGCTAAAGTCATCGACCTTATTATGGCCTCTACGCGGTCCATTTCTTTTTCATCAACATTTGCATCTTTGAGCTTCTGGCTTATATTGCCCATGCCCGGAAGCATTCCGAGAATAGATTCAAGCGAACCGAGTTTTTTTACTTGCTGCATCTGCTCTAAGAATTGTTCCAGAGTGAATTCCTCTTTGCGCAGCTTTTTTTCAAGTCGGGCAGCATCCTCGGCATCAAATACTGATTGTGCCTTCTCGATAAGGGATAATACATCACCCATGCCCAAAATGCGGGAAGCCATGCGGTCTGGATGGAAAGGCTCAAGCGCATCAAGTTTTTCACCCATACCAACAAATTTAACCGGTCTACCAGTAACTGCTTTGACCGACAAAACAGCACCGCCTCTGGCATCACCATCAAGCTTAGTAACAATCAAGCCATCAATGCCAAGATCATTATTAAATGACTCAGCTACGTTAACAGCATCCTGACCTGTCATCGCATCTACAACAAGGAGTATTTCATGCGGCTTTACCACATTCTTTATTTCTTTGAGCTCACCCATCAACTCTTCGTTAATATGAAGGCGGCCCGCTGTATCTATGATTACGGTATCACAAGCCAAAGAAAAGGCCTTACTCATAGATTGTTTGGCAATTTCTACTGGTGAAACCTGATCGCCCAGTGAAAATACAGGAAGATTAAGCTGCTCACCAAGAACCTGAAGTTGTTTAATGGCAGCCGGACGATAAACGTCTCCGGCAACCAACATTGGCTTTTTGCCATTCTTACGCAAATGATTTGCTAACTTACCGGCAGTTGTAGTTTTACCCGCACCTTGCAAGCCTACAAGCATAATTACAGTCGGCGGTTTGGAAGCAACCATCAGCTTACTTTGCGTGCCGCCCAGCAAATCAGTTAATTCTTCATTAACTATTTTAATAATAAACTGGCCAGGCGTCAGGCTTGCCTGAACTTCTTGTCCCATTGCCCGTTCTTTTATTCTGGCAATAAAATCTTTTACTACTTTAAAGTTTACGTCTGCTTCCAAAAGCGCCATCCGCACTTCGCGCAGTGTTTCCTTTAAATCTTCTTCTGTAATTTTTTGACTTCCGCGTATTTTTTTTATCGCATTCTGTAATCGATCAGCTAAGCCCTCAAATGCCATTATTATGCCCTGCCTTTACCATTTAGCTCACGTAAAATTGTTTGTACCAACTCTAAATTAGTATTTTTTTCATGACTTTTAATATAATCTGTCAGTAATTCTTCTGCATGAATGAGCATATCACTATTTTCTTTCTCACGTTCCAGTAGTTTAAGCCTATTTTCATAACGTTCCAAAATCTGGCCCGCTCGTTTAAGCAGGTCATAAATAGCTTGCCTGGAAACACCATCCTCATCAGCTATTTCAGAAAGAGACAAATCATTATAAAAATGCAATTCCATGCACTTTTGTTGTTTGTCTGTCAGCAGACCACCATAAATATCATATAAACGCACTAGTCGCATTCTTTGTTCAAAACCTATATCTACCAACATATTGTCACCAAAAACCTTCATAGTTACCAACATTGGTTATTATACAACAAAGGGAAAACACCGTCAAGTGTTTTCCCTTGTCACAATAAATTATTTATTAAATAAGGCTTCCACAAAGTTTTCTGGCTCAAATGGCCGGAAGTCCATGATGCTTTCTCCGACTCCTATCCATTTTACGGATAACCCGAGTTCTTCCTTAATAGCAATTATTACGCCGCCCTTTGCAGTGCCATCAAGTTTCGTCAGAACTACGCCTGTAACATCAGTTGTCTCAGTAAATATTTTTGCTTGCGTTATCGCATTCTGCCCAGTCGTTGCATCAAGTACCAATAATGTTTCATGCGGTGCATCCGGTATTTCCCTTTGAATAACACGATGAATCTTATCCAGTTCTTTCATAAGATTAGATTTGTTATGCAAACGTCCTGCGGTATCAATGAAAAGTATATCTACTTTACGCGAAACGGCTGCCTTAACGGCATCATATACTACTGCAGCGGGATCTGCCCCTTCAGCATGACTTATTACATCAGCCTCAGCTCTTTCACCCCATATTTTTAACTGATCAGCCGCTGCAGCTCGGAATGTATCGCCGGCTGCTATCATAACTTTATAACCGAGAAGGCGGTAATAATTGCTTAGTTTTCCGATAGTTGTTGTTTTACCAACACCATTTACCCCAACTACAAGGATTACACTTGGCGAGCCGCTTAAACGCATGCGCTGACCATCATCCTTAAGCAAATCGGCGACATATGCTTTAAGAAATGGCAAAACATCTTCTGGTGACTTTATTTCACGACTTTTCGCAGCTGCACGAACCGCCTTCATGATTTTTTCTGTTGTTTTGACGCCAACATCACCGGAAATAAGAACCATTTCCAACTCTTCCAAAAAATCTTCATCAACTTCCGTTGCCAAGCCAACAAGATTTTCAATTTTTTCTGTAAAATTCTTTCTGGTTTTGGATAATCCATCTTTTAATCTCTCAAAAAAGCCCATTTTTTACTCCTTTTCTTCCAACTTTACTGATAGCAGCCTCGAAATGCCTGTTTCTTCCATCGTTATGCCATGTAAAACATCAGCGGCTTCCATAACACCTTTACGATGGGTAATAATAATAAACTGCGTTTTCTTTGCATAGTCGGCAAGAAAAGCTGAAAACCGATCTATGTTAGCCTCATCAAGTGCTGCATCTATTTCATCCAGGATACAGAATGGAGCAGGTTGATAAGACAATAACGCAAAGAGCAAGGCGATTACTGTTAATGCCCTTTCTCCGCCCGACAATAAAAATAAACTTTGCAATTTTTTTCCAGGTGGCTGAACAATTATTTCAATACCGGAATCAAGAATATTTTCAGGATTCTGCAATTCGAGACTTGCCGTACCGCCACCAAATAAATTCTTATATGTCTCTGCAAAATAAGCATTGATTTTTGCTAAGGAATCTTTAAACTTTCTGGACATGTTTGCGT
>JBOFWD010000013.1:0-1956 GCA_051653445.1 Acidaminococcaceae bacterium
AGAATATCTATTTGAAAAACTTCCAAATATTGATAAAACTGATGAGAAACAATTATCAGAATTTCTCCCATGGTCAAAATCTATAACGCTTATGAAAACAACAAGAAAACATACACAATGTGATGCGGTTGTGTTTAAAATCGTGTTGACACGTTTATTAAAAGCATGTATTATAAACATATAAAACTATACATATGATATATAGAAAGGGTGCTGAAATGGATATTCAGAAGGCAAAACAGATATTTGATGCCCATGGCGGCATTATGAAAGCAAAAGAAATTCAAGAACATAAAATATATTCTCATTACCTCGCTAATCTTGTGAAGCAAGGCCATGTTGAGAGAATCCGGCACGGATATTATCAATGGCAGGATGAACGTGCTTTCAGTGAGGCGGCAACTATTGCTCGGCTATTTCCAGATGCAGTGATTTGCAGAGAAAGTGCTTTGCAATATTATGGATATACTGACCGAACGCCAGCGATGTGGTACTTGGCAGTGGACAGAGGATATACACGGTCAAAGTTTAAGATTGATTATCCGATGGTGAAGCCTGTATTTTTTTCGCAGGAACAAATGAAATTAGGTGTGGATATTGTTGAGATTGAAGATGTGAAGCTACAAATTTTTAACAGGGAGCATATTATCTGTGATTGTCTGCGTCAGGAAAATAAAATGGATGCAGAAATTTTCAACAAGGCAATACAGGCATATATAAGAGATCCTCAAAAAAATGTTCCTCGTCTAATGGAATATGCAAAGATACTGCGAACAGAAAAAAAGGTTCGTAAAATCATAGGAGTATGGCTATGAAGGATATAGCAGCGTCTATACTGGCGCGGTTAAAAAATCAGGCAAAAGAAACAGGATTAAGCTATCAGATGTGCTTGCAGTTATTTTGCCAAGAAGAATTTTTAAGACGGCTGTCGTTGTCAAAATACAATAGTAACTTTGTTTTAAAGGGCGGGTTGTTCATCTATACCCTTACTGAGTTTCAAAGCAGAGCAACACAGGATATAGATTTTCTGATGCGCCAACTTTCAAATGATATTGACAAAGTGAAAGGGGTTATTGAAGAAATTATCCAAATTCCAACAGCTAATGATTATATTAAAATCGAGGTTGTGAATGCTGGAATAATAACACCTGAGAAGGAATATCAAGGGGTGTCAGTAAAATTCATTGGTCGCATAAAACAAGTGAAAATACCATTTTCGATTGATATTGGTATGAATGATGTGATTGTTCCTAAAGCCGTAAAAAGATGTATTAAAACGCGGTTAACAGATTTTGAAGCACCAAAAGTTTATACCTATTCTCTAGAAAGTACCATAGCAGAAAAATTTGATGCCATTTTGAAACGTATGGAAGCTACAAGTCGAATGAAAGATTTTTTTGATATTTACTATTTGTCCAGTATGTTTGATTTTGATGGACGCAAGCTACAGGAAGCCATTTGGCAAACAATACAGCATAGGGGAACGGTTTACGAAGCAAACAGTTTTGACCGTATTTCTGCATTTGGCGATAATGCTTTTTTATCAGCGCAGTGGACTAGGTTTCAACCATCCATGCAGGTGCAACTGCCGGAATTTGTATCTATCCTTTACCGTTTAAAAGAGTTTCTACAACCGGTGTTTCAAGCCTCGATTGAGGAAAGAGAATTTTTTATGGATTGGTCTGCTGAACAGAAAAAATGGCAGGAAAAGATGAAAATAACATATATTAAATAAAAAATAGCAGGTAGTCTACGGATTATCTGCTATTTTACATAATGCATGTGTTTCTTTTGTGCGTATAAAATGGCAAAATGTAAGCACGAAAGAAACAAATAAGTTAAGAGGTAGATATAAGTCATTTATAGTTCTTTTCATTCTAACACATACTGTTGACGAGAATGACGAGAATGTGTTAGCAAGATGACAAGAAAGAATACTAAAAAATAAATATTTAA
>JBOFWD010000014.1:0-9381 GCA_051653445.1 Acidaminococcaceae bacterium
GCAGAAATTGACTTTGGAGTGGGTTCGCGCTAAATATGGTGATACTGTTAAAGTCGGTGCCGGTAACGTTGTTGACAAAGAAGGCTTCCGCTTCCTTGCTGAGGCAGGTGCTGACTTTATAAAAGTAGGTATCGGCGGCGGTTCCATTTGTATTACCCGTGAACAAAAAGGTATTGGCCGCGGCCAGGCAACTTCATTAATCGAAGTTGCTAAAGCGCGTGATGAATATTTTGAAGAAACAGGCATCTATGTACCGATTTGCTCCGATGGCGGTATTGTTTATGACTATCACATGACCTTGGCTCTTGCTATGGGCGCTGATTTCATGATGCTCGGACGCTACTTTGCCCGCTTTGATGAAAGTCCTACTAACAAAGTCAATATTAACGGCAGCTACATGAAAGAGTATTGGGGCGAAGGATCCAATCGTGCCCGTAACTGGCAGCGTTATGATATGGGCGGTGCTTCCAAATTGTCATTTGAAGAAGGCGTCGATTCCTATGTTCCTTATGCCGGCACATTGAAAGACAACGTCACTCTTTCCCTGAATAAGGTGCGTTCTACCATGTGTAACTGTGGAGCTTTGACAATTGATGAATTGCAGAAAAAAGCCAAGTTGACGCTTGTTTCCGCAACCAGTATCGTTGAAGGCGGCGCTCACGATGTTATCTTGAAAGATACGAATATTACAAATAATTACATAAAATAAAAAGAAATTTTATTACGGCTCCTTGGTGAAACAATAATGTATACAATTTTAATGTATTGACACAAATTGTTCACAAAGGTTAGAATTAACCTATTAATAAAAGGAGAAAGGCTGTGTAAAGATGAACTTTTCCAAGAAAATTTTGAGCATTACAATTTGTGCATTGTTGCTCGTATCGCTGGCGCTTCTTGCTGGCTGTGGCGGCGATAAAAAAGACGCAAAGAAAGTTTTGAAAGTTGGTATGGAATGTGGTTATGCTCCTTATAACTGGACGCAAACAACTGCTGATAACGGTGCTGTAAAGATTGTAGGCACTTCTGAATATGCGAATGGTTATGATGTCATGATTGCCAAGCTTTTGGCTGAGTCAATGGGCGCTACTTTGGAAGTGCACAAGATTGAATGGGATGGGTTGGCTCCGGCAGTTGCTTCCGGTAAAATAGACGCTGCTATTGCTGGCATGAGTATTACCAGCAAACGTAAAGAGAGTGTTGATTTCACAGTACCTTACTATTATGCTAATGTGGTTGGCCTGGTTCGCAAAGATTCACCGCAGGCTTCCGCTAAAAGCGTAGCTGATCTTAAGGGTGCTGTTGCAACTTCTCAACTAAATACCATCTGGTACGATCAGATCGATCAGATTCCTGAAGTCACTAAGCTGCCTGGAATCGAAAACGTTCCCGGTATGATAGTTGCTCTTAAATCAGGTAAATGCAATTTGATTGTGACTGATATTCCGACAGCAATGGCTGCTTCTTATGCTAATAAAGAGCTAGCTGTTCTGGAGTTTGCACCTGACAAGGGCTTCAAAACAACAAAAGAAGATGTTGAAATTGGTATCGCCGTTAAAAAAGGCAACGCTGATCTCGTAAAAGGAATGAATGCCAAGCTCAGCAAAATGACTGAAGCGGACTTCAAGAAAATTATGGAAGACGCAATCAAAATTCAACCGTTAGCAAAATAAAATTGTTTTCATTATACGGGGCGGCTTTGCCGTCCCGTATTGACTTATGGTTAAGCAGACAGGGTGGTAATTAACATGACAACAATGCCAACTACTTTTGGTGAGTGGGTATTTTTCTTATTACAGCAATATGGCGGACTTTTTGTGAAAGGCGCAATGGTCACCCTTTTGTTGGCTTTAGTGGGTACTTTCATTGGCTGCCTTATTGGGTTTATTGTAGGTATAATTCAGACAATTCCTGTAGACCCTAACACGGGTACAGTAAAAAGAGGCTTTTATAGATTTGTGCGTTGGCTCCTTGATGCTTACGTGGAGATTTTCCGCGGCACTCCTATGATTGTGCAGGCAATGGTTGTTTATTACGGTTCAATGAGCCTTTTTAATATTGACATGTCAGCTATGTTTGCTGGTTTCCTGGTTGTTTCTATTAATACCGGTGCGTATATGGCAGAAACTGTACGTGGGGGCATAAATTCCATTGATCCGGGTCAGACGGAAGCCGCTACGGCGATCGGCATGAATCATTTTCAGATTATGCGCTCAGTTATTTTGCCGCAGGCTCTGCTCAATATCATGCCGCAAATAGGCAACAACCTTATCATTAACATTAAGGATACTTCAGTATTGAATGTTATTTCTGTTACGGAGCTTTACTTCTCTTCAAAATCTGCGGCAGGCGTATATTATAAGTACTTTGAAGTTTTCTTCATAACTTGTACGATATATTTCATTATGACTTTCACTGTTTCCCGTCTTTTGAGATGGGTGGAAGGCAGAATGGTCGGTTCTCGCGATTATCAGCTGGTAGCTTATGATCCAATGCAGGATCCTTGCGGCCACTTCCAAGTACCTACACGGAAGGAGCAGGATAGATAAATATGGATGAGCAAAAAAGCATTCTGGAAATTAAAAACTTAAAAAAGAAATTTGGTGACCGCGAGATTCTCAAGGGCATTGATTTCTCAGTTAATAAAGGTGATGTAGTATGTATTATCGGTCCATCAGGCTCCGGTAAATCAACATTGATTCGCTGCATTAACTTTTTGGAGACACCGACAAGCGGAGAGATATGTTATAAAGATGAAAATGTGTTGAAGAAATATAAAGACCTTGCTTTATACAGGACCAAAGTCGGTATGGTTTTTCAGCAGTTTAACCTCTTTAGCAACATGACGGTGCTGGAAAATTGCGTTGTCGGGCAGGTCAAAGTCCTGAAAAAAGATTATGAGGCCGCCAGACAAACTGCTATGAAATATTTGTATTACGTAGGTATGGCTGATTATATTAATGCTAAGCCCCATCAATTGTCAGGCGGACAAAAACAGCGTGTGGCCATTGCGCGTGCCATGGCGTTAGAACCGGAGGTACTTCTGCTGGACGAACCTACTTCGGCGCTTGACTCCGAAATGGTAGGTGAAGTTTTGAATGTTATGCGTGAATTAGCAAAAGCAGGACTCACGATGATTGTCGTAACTCATGAAATGGCTTTTGCAAAGGAAGTATCATCGAAGGTCATTTTTATCGACCAAGGCGTGGTTGCTGAAGAGGCGACGCCGGATGTTATTTTCAAGAATCCTTGCAATCCACGGACGAAAGAGTTTCTTTCACGTTTTAATCAAAATAATTAAAGGATTTCTAACTCTGTTTGTAGAAAATACAAACAGAGTTTTTTATTGTTCAATATAAAGTGAGGCAAGGAATTTAAATGAAAAAATACATTTTTTTGATGCTGTTTTTATTTTTAACAACTTTAGGCGAAGCTAGCGGCCGCATTTTATTTGTGCCGCTTGATGATAGACCGGTTTGCATGGACTATACAGTGGATACCTTTCGAGCCGCGGGCTGGGATATCCAGACACCGCCGCATGAGTTAATTGCGTCTTCCGGCCATGAAGGAAATCCGGAAAAGCTATTTTCCTGGCTGGAAAATAATGCAGTAGGTTCTTCGGCGGTAGTATTATCTAGTGACAGCATGGTTTATGGTGGATTGGTTCCTTCCAGAACGCATCATCTTACTTCTGAAGTTCTTATGGAAAGGACAAACAGGTTGCTGCAGTTTAAAAATAAATTTTCCGATATACCTGTTTATGTCTTTACGACTGTCATGCGTTCACCAAAAGCAAGCAGTGCACCTGTAGAACCTGCTTATTACAAAGAATATGGCAGATTGATCTTTCGTTTGGGCGAGCTGACTGATAAAAGTGAAATTAGCGGGCTTTCCAGAAGTGAAACTAAAGAAAAACTTAGTTTGGCCAAAGCGATACCTGAAACCGTCCTGGCTGACCTCTATAGCCGACGCGGTAAAAATTTGGCAGTGACAGAAAGACTGTTGGCAGGCACTGAAAATGGCAGTTTTGATTATTTGCTTTTAGGAAGGGACGACACGGCAGAGTATTCAGATGCTCATCGTGATGCGCGCAGACTTGAAACAGTCAATAGTGCTTTCAGGCAGCAGAAAGTTCGTTTTTTTGCCGGTGCTGATCAATTAGGTATGGTTCTTCTCAGTCGTGCCGTAAATAAGGATATGGGCAAAGTTCCGATAGTCCATGCTTTTTATGCTGAAGGGGTTGGTGAAAAGACCGTACCTGCATATGAAGATGATACGGTGAGGATAAATGTCAGAAATCAAATATTAGCCGCTGGAGCGTGGCCGGCTCCGGAAGATAAGTATGCCGACCTTATTCTCGCTGTGAACACTCCGATTGACGGCATTACTCTGCAAGGGAATGTTGCGGCTAATTCTGATGGATTAAAAAAAGAACAAAAAATATTTCTCCAAAAAATTGAAGATTATCTGCAACAATCTAAAAATGTTGCCGTTGCTGATATTGCTTACGCCAATGGTGCTGACAATGCGCTTGTTAAAGGGCTTTTCAACAAAAAAATATCATGGTCGCTTGCATCCTATGGTGGTTGGAATACTGCAGCCAATACGATTGGGTTTGCACTTGTGCAAGGATTACAGGCACCTTATATGAGTATGCAGAGCAAAAATGATTTGCTTTTTGTAAGATACCTTGATGATTGGGCATATCAAAGCAATGTGCGGGATACTATTAGGAAAGAGTTGGTCTGGCCTAATCAATGGCTGGACGGAGCTTTTATGCCAGAAGAGAAGAGAGCTTTGGAACTTGCTGTTACTGAAAAAATAATAAATTTTGCCAAGCCCCATATGTCATTAGAGACTGTTAGCGAGTGGCAATTTACGTTGCCGTGGAACAGAACCTTCGAAATAAAAATTAATAAAGGATAAAGGAAAAGCCCTGCTATTTTTGACAATTAAGCAAAAATAGCAGGGCTATGGTATTTCCCGGGCAATCAGTCTTTCCAAGGAATCACTTTCTTTTCCAGCCATTGCAGGAATAAGTGAAATAAAAGACCCAAGACAGAGAGCACGATAACACCGGCCATCAGTTTGGAAGTAATCATCAGATCGCCGTAGTGCAGGATGAGTGCTCCGATACCTTCCTGAGCTGCAATCATTTCCGCCGCGACGAGGAGCAAGAGCGACGTTCCTGCTGCTAACCTTAAACCGGCAAAAATAACTGGTAAGGCACTCGGTAAAATAACGCTTTTCATAGTCATCCACCAGCTGGCATTGAAGCTGACGGCAACTTTGATTAATAAGGAGTCAACGTTTTTGACACCTGAGTAGGTATTCATGGCAACAGGGAAGAAAACGCCGAGGGCAATGATAGTTATCTTTGAAAGTTCACCTATCCCCAGCCAAAGAATGAAGAGGGGGAGCAGGGCTATTTTAGGAATAGGGTAGAGCGCGTGTACGATGGGAGTGCCGATACGGTCTGCCAAAGCAGAAGCACCGGTAAGCATGCCCAAAACAAGACCAATGCTGCTGCCAAGCACAAAGCCCGCAGCTATACGTGCCAAACTGGCGGCGAGACTGCGGCCTATTTCGCCGTTTAGCATCATTGTCAGCAGTGAACTAAGAATATCACTTGGTGCAGGCAAGAAAAGAGCAGAAACAATGCCGCTGCGGCAGATAGCTTCCCAAAGCCCTAAAAGGGAAAATATAGTCAGCGAAGAAACCCAGGCCGGATAACTTTTTTGCCAAGGTTGCATCTTATTTTTAACCTTGTAATCAGCCATTTTATTCAACCTCCAATAAAGCCGCGCGGGCATCTTGGCTGATATGCTCCCAGATGATGCGAACATATTCATTGATGGCAGGGGCATGCACAGTGCTTTCACGTTCGGGGCGAGGTATATCAATCGTCAGAATCTTGTTGATGCGTCCTGGGCGGCGTGATAGTAAAACGACCCTGTCTGCCAGGAGGACTGCTTCCTGAATGTTATGCGTAACATAAAGCGTGCTCAAATGTGTTTTCTCCCAGAGCGCAACCAGCTCTTCTTGCATAATAGTTCTCGTTTGGGCATCAAGAGCCGAGAATGGTTCATCCATCAAAAGAATATCAGGCTTGATTACGAGTGCCCTGGCAATACCTACACGCTGGCGCATGCCACCTGAGAGGTGGTGCGGAAAAGCTTCTTCAAAACCGCTCAGGCCAACCATATCTATATAATGGGAAATTTGTTCTTTTTGCTCATTTCTGGGGATGCCGGCGGCTTCCAAGCCGAAAGCGATATTGTCATAAACTGAACGCCAGGGAAAAAGGCCGGTTTCCTGAAAAACGATACCGACAGCAGGTACCTGGTCCGCTGCCGTCTCGGTAAAATAGATGCTGCCGCTGGAAGGCTCCAAAAGACCGGCGGTCAAGTTAAGCAGCGTCGACTTCCCGCAGCCGCTGGGACCGACAAGAGCGACGAACTCTTCTTCAGCCACGGTGAGGTTTATATCTTCCAAAACTGTAAGCTTTTGACCATGGGCGTTAGCAAAATTTTTGCTGACACCATCAATGACTAATTTCATCGTATTTCCTCCGTGTGCTTGAAAATAAAGAGCGGACGTTTGGTCCGCTCTGGTGTGCTCGCTATTGCTTGAGCGCTTTTTCTAACAAACCGGTATTTACAACCTGTGCAGCATCCGGTTTGCCGTTTATCATATTATGAGAGCTATACCAGTCAATCTGTGTTTTAATGTCACTGTCAAGAAGTTTGCCGTTGCGATCAATATAAGGCAAGCCTGATTTTACATCTTCAACAGGCGCATTTGTATATTTGGCAATAATTTTGATGACTTCATCCAATTTCTCAGGAGATTTTTTATCTATGGCGGCATCGTAATAATAGTTGCAGGCTTTAACATAGGCGCGTAAAAAGCGAATGGCGGTATCTTCTTTTTTTACAAAATCCGGCGAGAAGAAAATGCCAGAAGTCTGATAGGGGATAATATCACCGACTTGAGTAATGACTTTGCCGTAGCCAGCGGTTTGCGCTTTGGTTACGTTTGGCTCGTTAAGGATACAGGCATCGATTTGTTTGCTTTCCAATGCAGCCATGATTGCGCTTAATTTGCCAAGCGGAACGAGTTCAACATCGGCGAGCGTCAGTCCCTTCGTTTCGAGAAGTCTGCCAATCATATAATGAAAGGTTGAACCGACTTGAGTTATGCCAATGCGTTTGCCCTTCAGGCTTTCTATCGAAGTTACGCCTGCGGCGTAGGCATCGCTGCTGGCAAGCAGTGCAGAAGAAGGGAAGCTCTTTTCTTCGCGGCCTTTATCGGCTACGATTGCTAATTTTTGATTGCCGGCAGCCATGTTGAAAAGACTGGCTGTAATTCCGGTTGCGCCAACATCTACTTTAGAGGATGCCGTTGCTACGGCGATTGGGTGCGCAGCATCAAACCATTCGGTCTTGACAGCGAGGTTTTCTTCTGCAAAAAAACCTTTTTCCAGAGCAATGAAAAGTGGCGCAGAGCTCGTCAATCGCAGCATGGCAAGAGAAACAGGAACTTTTTCCTTCGACGAGTCTTTCTTGGCTTCGTTTTTCCCACAGCCGGTAACAATAATTAAAGTGCAAATTGCCACCAGCAAGGCTATAAATTTTTTCATCAGACATCCCCTTGCTTTATACATTTTGTTTGTGTTTATATCAATGTTGGACTATTCACAGACTATTTTAGCGTATAATGTTGAAAAAAACACGAATTTTATAAAAAAATCAAACTTTGTAACAGCTTCATGCTGCGACAAGAAGAAGGAACACAGAGAAAAAGCTTTCGGCATTAGACAGGCATTGTTATAATGAACATGTAATAGTTGGGAGGGATATAAATTGAAGTTAAAGAATGCATTGATTTTGTTGGTGATTGCTTGTAGTTTTATTGTTATGCCTGAAACCTTTGCTGAACAAGCGAGTGCATTGACTGCTGGGAAAAAGGAATTGGCAGCGCAAGTCAAAACAGGGAGCAGTATTTTTGATGATGCGGTGCAGAGGGGAGAACTTCTGGCGACTGCTTATGGTGACGTAGATGGCGACGGACAAGAGGAAAAAGTTCTGTTGCTTGGTAATAGATTCAGCAATGATTCCCACTACTACACCAAGCTGTACATCCTTGTGAGAGATGCAAAAACAGACACAATAAAGGGAGCAGTCCGACCATCCGTTGCGGGCGGCTATGACTGCAGTCTGCATCTGGCAGACGTAACAGGCAATGGTGTTGATGATATTCTGATTGCGGCACCGACAGGTGGCAGTGGTGGTATTGTCGAATATAGAATAATAGATTTTACTGATAACCAGCCAAGAGAGATATTCACGGCTGAGGACAATCAAGGTGTGCATATAGGAGGCGATTATCTGCCTAATTATAAGGTGCGCATTACTTTAGGTAATAACGGCAAAGAAGTGACCATGACTGTGCCTACAGATTTGGGTTTTTATGCTTATCTTAATGTCTATGATGAAGCAGGTAATCTTCTAAAGGATTATTATCATCCTTATGGACAGTATTTGTCCGGGTTATTTCTTTTAGATGAAGACGGCGATGGGATTGCGGAGGTTGTCACAACGCAGCGGATTGTTGGCTTAAATAATACAGACACTCTCGGTTATGTGCGTGCCGTTTGGAGTTATACGGCGGTTGGGTGGCAGCTTGATAATTATTTTTTTCAAAGCAAGCTGGAATCAAAGGGGATGACCAATGAAAAAGAAAATGTCATGGGCTTGGGCGGTTACAAGGTTTGCCCTGAAAAAGCCATTATAGGCAGAAATATCATTGTTTATCCGCGTATCAATAATGCTGGCAAGGGAGCATCGCAATGGAAAATCAACGCTCAGGTAGAGCGTTTTGTCCGTGGACAGTTCGATGAAATCAGAAATAAAGGCTATTTGGAAATGAATTATGAAGTAAAATATGCAGGTTATAAGTTTTTGAGTATACTTATGACCGGTAAAAAAGATGGTAAGGGCGGCAATGAAGATATAATTAAGGCTTTTAACTTTGACATTGCTACAGGGGATGAGGTTCCGATTGAAAAGTTGCTTGGTAATGATAAAAAAATGTGGGAGAAAGTCGCTGAAGTGACAGCTAAACAAGGCAATAAGTTAACAAGGGATACAATGCAAGATTATTATTTTGACGGTGAGAATTTTGTTTTTCTGCAAAAAAATGAAGAAAAGAGGCGCACGGAAGAGCTTTGGGTATCAAAAAAGGAAGTGATACAATATTTTGCTGAGAACAAGATCGAAAAACAAAACTGACTGCTTGGTCAAAAAGAAGAAATAATGAGAAAAAGAGAGAAAAAGAGAGATAATAGACCGTAATTCCATTTAATCTGGTTTGCGTTTG
>JBOFWD010000015.1:0-8103 GCA_051653445.1 Acidaminococcaceae bacterium
CTGGAAGCGGCCTGGGAGGATAGATAGTTGCCGGTTGAACAAAGAAACCATACCATTCGGTATGGTTTCTTTGTTTTATGTTGAGAAATATCTATCCGAACAGGCCCTGGGGCCGTTCGCAGTTAGTTGTTCCTCTGGAGCATTCCACACGCGACAATTCGCCAGCAAGCTGTCGGTCGCTGATGTATATGAGTCCCGTCACAACAAAGCTGCTCACAAGGTAAAAGAGTCCGAAAGAAAACTTATTTGTTTATTATTCTGTGAAGGGCAGTTAGTGCGTAGGAAGAACGCCCTTGAGCTGTTGCCAGTTTGATTAAGACAACTCTACATTTGTAGGGTCGTTTTTTCTGTCTCCAGATTATATTTATTCATAAAAAAATAAGTGGAATGTAAACTTAGAAAACAAATAGTAGTATAATAAAAATAATTGAAAATCAGTTCACTAAAAAACTATCTTAAATCGAAATACTAGTAGATAAATGTCGAATTAACGAAATTAGCATAAAACTATAAAAAAGAGAAAGTTAAATAAAAGTTATAATGTTATATGACAAATTCATTATTAGTCGGGGTTAAGGGACAAATAAAACGTCAACAAGAAACCAATAAAAGCAGAATAAACAAGAAAATAATTTAGAAAGAAGATTGGAGAAAGAAAAAATGTCATTTTTTATCAGTAAAATCATTTTGCATAATCGTGCTCCGTTTGATAATTTGGAAATTGGATTTACTCATAAAGGAATTTCAGTATTGACTGCAGTTAATGGTGGTGGTAAAACAACAATTTTATCGCATATTGCAGATGCATGGTATGAATTGGTAAGAAAAGCATTTTCTGGAGAATTTGATGGAAAAGAAAACAAATATTATCGTATTTCATCAAATAATTTTAGTATGATTGCAGAACTTCCTTCAATAGCTTATATTAGATTTGAAATTAATGATGAAAATATTGATTATATTGATGTAAGAGGAAAATGTACAGAGGAACAATATAATAGCATTATTAAGCTTGCAGACAAAATTCCTTTTGAAAAATTTCAAAAAGACTTAGATTCAAGTAATTATGTAAAATATATTTCTAATCAAGATGCAAAACAGATAGAACGTATTTTTAATGAAAACATTGTCACATATTTTCCAGCATATAGATACGAACAACCAGGATATTTGAATGATCCTTTCAAAATAATGATAGAATACGGATTGAAAATGCACTTTTCGGGATATCTCAGAAATCCAATTGAGGTTATTTCTGATTTGCCCCAGCTTGCTAATTGGCTTATGGATGTAGTTCTTGAAATGGCATTAGAAAATGGCCATAGTGAAGCGGTAGCAAAATTACAAGTAGAGACCCTTTTCAAAAACATAAATGAAGTTTTTACTAATGTCCTTTCAATTAAAAGTGGTAATCAGCTGTTTATTGGTATCGGAGGCCGAACAAATAGCATAACACGAATTCAGGTGGGGGAACATGATAAAGAAGGAAGATGGTTAAAAACTGTATATCCTTCCATTTTCAACTTGTCTTCTGGAGAAAATGCAATGATATGTTTGTTCGGAGAAATAATTAGGCAGTTTGATAATATATATCCTAATCAGCTAATTAATAAGGCTACTGGTGTCGTTCTTATTGACGAAGTAGACAAGCATTTACATATTCGCTTACAAAAAGAGATTTTACCAAAGCTTTTTCAGCTTTTCCCTAATATACAATTTATAATTAGTTCGCATTCTCCATTTGTTGCGATGGGCCTAGAAGAAAATAAATCTGTTGATTATCAACCTAAAATTATTGATTTAGATAATGGAGGAATAGAGACAAGTTTACTAGCTACTAAAGTTTTTAGCGAAGGCTATAACGCTATGGTTGAAAAGAATGAACAATATAAGAAAATGTATGAGCAATTAAAATGTTCTGCTGATCCAGCAAAACTTCAAATTGTTTCAGAGGGATATAATTGTGAGCATATAAAAAGAGCAATAAATGTGCTTGACCATACTCTTTTACAGTTCTTAGAATTTCCATATAGTGATAGAACTGGTAAAGAACAGTTAAAACAGGCATATGATGCATTATTTACTTCTAATCCACAAACAAAATATCTGTTTATATGGGATTGTGATTTTACCAATAAAAATTTATCTGAGAATGAACATTTTTACGGATATATTTTTGAAAAAAATGGCGAAAATACAAAGGTTATAAAAGGCATAGAAAATATTTATCCTATGGAATTATTTATTGATGAATATTATATTGAAAAAAAACAAATTAATGGATATGGCGCTAAAACAGTAATTCAAGAATTTAATAAAAACCTATTTCTTGAGTTTATTAAGTCAGACAATGAACAAGCACACTTTTTAAAATATAAGCCGCTAATTGATAAAATCCGCTCTATCCTAGGATAAGTGATATCGTAACAAGAAAAACAAATATTCAAAATAACATATAAGCAAGAAACTATTGCTTGGCTCTATCATATTGATGAGACAGACATGAATTGTAGAATCCGCCAATATGGCGGATTCTTTCTTCAAGAAACAAATTTTCTTTTTATACAAAATTCGGGTATAATGGATATAATCTTGTTTTAAGGATGAATAGTAATTAGGAGGACTTTATAAATGAAAATGGAATTTTCCAAAATGCATGGATGCGGTAATGACTATGTATATGTTAACTGCATGGAGAAAGAACTGCCGAATCCTAATGCAATTTCTGAATATGTAAGTCATAGACAATTTGGTATTGGCTCGGATGGTCTTATCTGCATTATGCCTTCTGAAGTTGCCGATTTCAGAATGCGTATGTTTAATGCGGATGCGTCTGAAGGTAAAATGTGCGGCAATGGTACGCGCTGTGTGGCTAAGTATGTTTACGACAAGGGATTGACTGACAAAACTATTATTACGCTTGAAACTCTTGGCGGAATCAAGACTATCGATATGAATGTTGTTGACGGCAAAGTTACCGAAGCATTAGTCGATATGGGAGAACCTATCTTCAGAACAAAAGAAATTCCGATGATCAGTGATCATTATGTATTTATGGATCAGGGCTTGGTTATTGATGATAACCTGACTTACAATGGAACCGCTGTTTCCATGGGGAATCCTCATTTTGTAATTTTTGTTGAAGATGTTGATTCTTTAAAACTGGAAGAAATTGGCCCACGCATAGAAAATCATCCGCTATTCCCGGAACGTACCAATGTTGAATTCGTTCAGGTTATTGACGATAATACCGTTAAATTCCGTGTATGGGAACGCGGCAGCGGAGAAACCTGGGCTTGTGGTACAGGCGCCTGTGCTGTAACTGTCACTTCTATCTTTCTTAACAAAGCTGGCAAAAAGGATCAGGAACTGAATGTGCTGGTCAAAGGCGGAAAATTGAAGGTAACTTATCGCTCTGATAACCACGTGTTATTGAAAGGACCGGCAACGCATGTTTTTGACGGTGTAATTGAGATACCTGAGGAAATTTTGAACAAATAAGTTTTTTGTGTTGATTTTATTAAATGCTCATACAGAAATAGAGATTGTATGTTAAAATATCAGCACAAAGAATTTTGCTTAACTTTTTTTATATATTTTATTTTGGAGGGAAGTTTAAAGATGGCAGTAATGAATGAAAACTATTGTAATTTGAAAGAAAGCTATTTGTTTTCACAGATAGCAGCTAAAGTAACAGCTTTTGTGGCAAATAATCCGGATAAAAAGGTCATCCGCATGGGTATCGGCGATGTAACTTTGCCGTTAGCTCCGGCAGTAGTTGAAGCCATGAAAAAAGCGGTTGAAGAAATGGCTGTGAAAGAAACTTTCCGTGGCTATGGCCCTGAGCAAGGCTATGGTTTTCTGCACGAAGCTTTGGTTGACTATTATAAGAAACAAGGTGTAGAACTTTCTGCTGATGAAATTTTTATCAGCGATGGTGCCAAAAGCGATTGCGGCAATATAACCGATATTTTTAATAATTCCAATACTATTTTGGTGCCGGATCCGGTTTACCCTGTTTACGTTGATACCAATATCATGTGCGGTCGTAATATCGTCTACATAAATGGCACACCTGAAAATAATTTTCTGCCGATGCCTGATGAGAGCATTAAAGCAGATGTTGTTTATCTCTGCTCACCTAATAATCCAACCGGTGCCGCTTATACCAAAGAGCAATTAGAGGCTTGGGTTGCTTATGCACTGAAAAATGATGCGGTCATCCTTTATGATGCTGCCTATGAATCTTTCGTTACTGACCCTGCTATTCCACGCAGCATCTATGTTGTTGAAGGCGCAAAGGAATGTGCGATTGAACTTTGTTCGCTTTCCAAAACTGCAGGTTTCACCGGTACTCGCTGCGGTTACACTGTCGTACCTCAGGCCTTAAAGAGAAAAGCCGGTAACGGACAGGAAATGTCTTTGAATAAAATGTGGCTGCGCCGTCAAACAACTAAGTTCAATGGTGTTCCTTATATTATCCAGCGTGGTGCGGAAGCCGTTTTCAGCGAACAAGGACAAAAAGAATGTCAGGAAATGCTGGAATTCTATCGCGAGAATGCTAAAATTATGATGAATACTTTAACTAAAAAAGGTATTAAATTCTATGGTGGGGTACATTCACCATATATCTGGCTCCAATGCCCAAATGGCATGGGGTCATGGGAATTCTTCGACTATCTGTTGGAAAACCTGGCAATAGTCGGTACTCCTGGTGCCGGCTTCGGCAAAATGGGTGATGGCTATTTAAGACTCACTGCTTTTGGCAGCCGTGAAGGTACAATCGAAGCAATGGAACGCATTGAGAAAAACCTATAATTAAAAAGAAAAACCGCTTCATTTGAAGCGGTTTTTTTGTATTCCAAAATTAGTTAAAGATGTAGGTCTTAACAGCAAAAGTTGCGAGCAGCAGGAATTCCATGACTAGGACAGGCCATAAAGTTTTAAAGAAATCCGCCTTGAAATAGTCGATCGTGACGGTTAGGCAGACATGTGTAGGAGTTATCATTTGACCGGCTATGCCAAAAACCATGGCAATGCCTATCAGACTAAGATCCCCAGGTGCGACAGCAGCGACAACAGGCAGGACAATAGCAGCATGTCCTTGGGAAAGGCCTGTAAGGATTCCAATGATAAGTGAGACGCCGGCAATTATCGCAGGTACAGGCAGCGCTGAGTCTTGAAAAGCATTAACTACGGCATCGAGGGTACCGGTGACAGTTAACAACTGAATGAAATAGAGGATGCATAAGATATTTAAAATCATTTTTTTGTCAAGGGCACCTAAAAATACTTCTTTAACATTGACAACTCGCAAAGTGCCGCGCAACAAGAAAATCATGCCGATTGCAACAATACCCATAGAGGAAGCTGCACCAAAATCAAAGGCAACAACAAGAATAAAGTTAACGATTACAGGGGTAAGTGACAAAATCACGTCAGTTATATTTTTTCTGATTTCTTCAGCAGATGTTTCCGCTTCATTATGCGTACTGATTTTCAGCGGCTGCAGGCAGAAAAACCAGCCAAGTGCCAGAGCAATTGCGCTTAGCCAGCCGACATGGACTATATAGTCACTGATTGGTATCATGGCAATACTGCAGGCGATAATTACACCGGGATTAATGGGATTAAGATATTCAAATATATGACGGAACCAAAAATTGATGGTGGCTTTCTCATGTACAGCAACATCCGAACCTTTGCTGGCAATTTCAACTATCGGCGCTGAAAAGCGTGCACCTCCGATTGATGGCAAAAGACCAAGAAAGGCTGGCATAATGGCAAGCGTAATTTTTTTGCTGGAAAAGAGGCGCTGCAGTGCTGCAATCATACCATCAAGCGTGCCGCTTGTACGCAATTCTATTTCCAGGCACATTACAAAATAAAGAGCCAGAAGCAGATCATAGGTACGTCCTTTGGTGGCAGTTTGCCAGGCAGCTGTCCAAAGATTGTTTAATTCGTGTGTCTGTAAAAGCCAGATCAAAAGTCCGCCGACAAGAATGGCAGGACCAATAGGATAACGTCGTCTCAGCATTAGGATAATGGCTGCCATTGCGAGCAGCAAAGTTACAAAAATATTCACAAAATCAGTCCTTTTAAATATAGTAATTACAATTATATACGATTGTGGCAAAAAAACCAAAAAAAGGTATAATTAAAGCAGAAGGTTTTGGTAGGAGGGCGGAATAATGAGAATCAGTAATATGCACCTGAAGAATTTTCGCTGTTTTGGGAATTTTACAATAGAATTTGAAAATGATTTAACGGTGATTGTTGCAGAAAATGGCAGAGGAAAATCTGCGATTCTCGATGCTGTGGCTATTGCTGTAGGTCCTTATATGGGTTGCTTTAATGGTGTGAAAACATATAGTTTTGCAGATAGTGATGTGATGCAGGTCCAGCAAGATACTAACAACAGCAAGCTGAGAATCCTGCGCATGAAAAGGCAGTATCCGATTGTGTTGGAGGCCGACGGTTTTTTGAATGGCAAATCATTGTCTTGGCGCCGTGAATTGACTCATGAGGGTGGAAGGACTACGGTTAAAAATGCCAAAGTGTTGACTGATTACGGGCGCGAGATGCAGAAAGCTGTGCATAGCAATCACGATGAAGATGTCATATTGCCTGTCATAGCCTATTATGGTACAACGAGAATGTGGGAGGACGGCAAAATTCTGGCCGGAAATCGCAAGAAATTAAACCTGGAACGTGACAGCGGATATTTTGATGCACTGGAGCCGGCTAATACATATCAGACTTTCGGACACTGGTTTCAGTATGCCGCCTTGAGTGCGATGGAATTTGATTGTTATCTGAAAGAGAGAAATTCTGACGAAAAAAACCCGTATAGGGAAGTGTTGAAAGCTGTCAGCAGGGCAATTGGTATTTCTCTGAGGAGTATGGGCTGGAAAGATATAGACTATAGTGTATCCTTGCAAAGTCTTGTTGTAACTCATGACCATATAGGTACTTTGCCTGTTAGTGCCTTAAGTGACGGCATTCGCAGCGTAATCAGCATGGTTGCTGATATTGCTTACCGTATGGTTAGGCTGAATCCTGACCTTGGTGAAGAGGTTGCCATCAAAACGCCGGGAATAGTTTTAATTGATGAAGTTGATATGCACCTTCATCCTTCCTGGCAACAAACAGTTGTTGCAGATTTACAAAAGGCCTTTCCATTGGTTCAGTTCATTATTACCACACATAGTCCGCAGGTACTTACTACTGTTCCGGCCAGAGCAATCAGGGCTCTCCGCTGGGATGATGGACAAGTTGAGATTTATAGTCCGGAATTTTCGTTGGGCGCCGAGAGTTATCAACTTCTGAAGGAAATTCAGAATGTTGACACCAGACCAAGAGCTTTGCCGATTGTTAAAACACTGATGCGCTATCTGGAACTCGTCAGTGATGACCAGTGGGATTGCGACGAGGCAGTTGCGCTGCGCAAGGAACTGGATAAATGGGGCAAAGATCGGGAACCTGCTTTGATTAAGGCGGATATGGATATCAAAATGCGTGCTTATCGGCGGGATAAGCAATGAAAAAAGTTTTTAAATCAAAAATAGTACCGAAACAACTGAAATTATTTGCTGAAGCGTTTCCGCATGAAACATGGGAACATTTCAGGCGGCGCTCCCGACGTGGTTATAAAGAAGTCAAAAAACAGATTTATAAGGATCAACATGGCTTATGTGCTTATTGTGAAATCAGTATCAAAATGGCAGAAAATGATGAAGATATTGATGATTTTCGTGTAGAACACTTTCATCCAAAAAGCGAAACCAATACTAAAGGTAAAAACTGGCATTTATGTTGGGAAAATATGCTGGGCGTTTGCCATGGCGGCAGCCAGAAAGATGTACCGAATTCCGACTGGCGTTATTCTTCGCGCAAAAATGACAGAAGCTGTGATATACCTAAGGGCGGAAGAGATTTATCGCGCACCATTCTCAATCCTTTGCATATTCCTGGGAAGGTCAGGCTTTTTAGGTATCTTGAGTACAACGGAAAAATGCTTGTTGATGAAAAAACTTGTCCACAAAAATTTTCTAAAAAAGCCAATAATACCATCAGGGAACTTAATTTGAATGCCCGCCGCCT
>JBOFWD010000016.1:0-3785 GCA_051653445.1 Acidaminococcaceae bacterium
GAAGCTCATAAACAGAGAAAACAAAATAATAAATAAAAATAAAAATAAAAAAACAGGACGAAAATTTCCGTCCTGTTTTTTTATTTCTCTTCAGTTTTATAACGTTTGTTGAATTTCTCGATACGACCACGAGCTGACAAATTACGTTGCTGGCCGGTGAAGAATGGATGACATTTGGAGCAAACATCAACATGCAATTCGGTTCTTACAGAGCCGGACATAAATGTATTTCCACAAGCACAAACTACTTTGCTTTCGCTAAATTTTGGGTGAATTCCGTCTTTCACTATCGTACACCTCACTTTACCTAAAACTATTTATAAATAATTTTCAATATTCACGGTAGTCATTATAACACAAGGAAATATTTGTTGCAAGCCTTACAAAAAACAACCTCTAAAAAAAATGAAGTATATCAGTCAGTGGTTAAAGCACTCCTCTGACCGCTTCCACACGCGACTACTCGGTTGCTTGCAACCGAGTAGTCGCTGATGTGCAGCAAGCCCGTCGTATCTTTAGCCATCGCCTTGATTCGTTCTTAGCGTTCGAATATTATACAACTTCCCAACTCAGCATATTTTCGAATTCCGATGAAGGCATCGGCCTGGCAAAATAATACCCCTGTGCACTATCACAGCCTATGGCTTTCAGAAAGTCGACCTGCTGCCTGGTCTCAACACCTTCAGCAACAACGCTCATACCCAATTTCTGTGCCATAAAAACTATGGTTTCGATAATTCGCCTGCCTCTTTCGCTGCCCGTCTTGTCACGGAAAAAACCTTTATCTATCTTAAGCGTTTCAAAGGGTACTGCGTGCAGTACGTTTAGTGAAGAATAGCCACTGCCAAAATCATCTATCGCCAGACTCACTCCCAAGGCAACAATATTGTTGAATTCTTCTGCGAGAAAATCCGCCGAAGACATCGGCATATCCTCTGTAATCTCCAGCTCAAGAAGTTCCGGCGGCACTCTGTACTTATTGATAACATCCCTGTAGGAATGAACAAAATCTGGGTCAAGCAAGTGCAAACGCGAAATATTGACCGCAATGGGTAAAACGATGCGGCCTGCGTCAAGCCACCTGCGAATATCAGCACAAACCTGTTCAAAAACGTAAAGATCCAGCTTGAGCACAAAGCCCGTTCGTTCAAAAACATCAATAAATTCTCCCGGCATTAAAAGGCCTTTATCCGATGACCACCGCACAAGAGCCTCTGCGCCTGCAGGCATTTCTGTCTTCAAATCATATTTAGGCTGATAAACAACAATAAATTCTCTTTTCTGCAGGGCTTGGTCCATCTTATTTTCTATTTCGGCCTCGCGCAGATTTCTCTCTCCCAAATCCGCTTCATAAAAAGCAATACCGTCCTTGTGATTTTTCTTGGCCTCCAATCTTGCGAGATCCACAAACTCCAGCATTTTTTCCAGATCACCGTCATCTTTACCGGGCCGGTAGACACCAAAAGCTAACGAAATATTATACAGCGCGCCGCTGGCCAGCAATTCCTCCTTAATACTCTTCTGCAGATAAAGCAATCTTTCCCTGATTGCAGCATCTCCCTTATCCTGCAAAAGCATTATAAACAAATCATTGCTGCCATGCGCCAGCATTTCCTTTTTGCCAATACTGCTTTCGACCTTGGCAGCAAGCAAGCGCAGCAGCCTTCGTCCCTCTTTAGCGCCTCCGGCCGTAATCACAGAGCGAAAACGATTAATGTCAAACATCACAATAACACTGGCAGCGTTTTTTAAGCTTTTTGCGGCATCAATTTTAAATTTCTCAAAATTTCTCAGCCCGGTCAAGCGATCGCAAAAAGCAATTTTCGCAAGTTCTTTTCTCTTTCTCTTTTCCAGCAATAAATAATAAGCAAAACCAGCCATAAATAAGAAAATCAAAAAAGCGGTTAACTGATAAAAATATTTTTTCACTAAAGTTTGTAATGTAATCTGATAAGGCACCCGAGCAATGTTCTTTGTAATAATGTCCTGTCGTTCTTCTGCACTCATGGCAGCTATCGCTTTATTGATAACGGAGAACAGACGCGGATCCTGAGCGGAAGAAACACCAAAACGCATTTCCTGTCCCGTCACTCCGTAAGGCAACAGAATATATTCATTGCTGCCGGAACTTTGCAAATATTTATACAAAACATAAGTACCGTCCAATATGCTGTCAACATTGCCTCTTTCCAAAGCCGCCATCGCATCTTCAAGCGTTCTGTAAGTGAAAATACGAACCTGCGGCTGATTCTTCTTAAGATGTTTTATTATTTCCTGATGTTCTTCAGATACGCCAACCGAAAAACTTCCCGCTAATAAATTCCCTTTGCCGCCCAAAAAAGAAAGCGGCAATTCCATATAGGGCTTGCTCATGCGAAAGGTATCGGAACTGCCATCCCCCCCCATCTTATCATATTCACAAATTATATCAGCTCTAACAGGCACTGCTTTTTCGTCAAAAGTTCTATCATTATTTTTCTGAACGAAATCAAATTTCAGTCCGGTCTTATCGCTGATATTCTTTAAAAAATCAACGGCAATTCCGCGGGCAGCAGCAGTTTCCTTATCGTAATAGTTCAGCGGATAACAATCTGAATCATAAACTACTTTTATTGCAGGCAGGGTTCGAATAAAGCCTGCCTCCTCACGCGTTAAATACAATTGGGAAAACAAACTGTCTCCGTAATGTTTAATCTGAAGGTTTTCTCTGTAACTCAGGTTATCTGCAAAAATTTTATTGCAGGCATTATCTATGCCGTCAATTAAATTCTCATTCCCTTTACTTGCGAGGAAAAATCCCGGCTGCGGCTGAAAGCGGGCAACAACCTTCACGTCGTCTATTTTTGTAAAACTACCGACAGCGACAGCATCAATATCACCATTGCGCAAAGCTTGCAGCATTGCCGGCATATCAGCAAAATATTGTCTTTTTATATTAAATTTATTGGCAGCAGCATATTTCTGTAGGTTTTCCCCAATAACACTGTTGCGCAATAGTCCAACCAACATACCGTCAAACTTGGCGAAGTCTTCAAAATAAACATCTTCACGATTCTTGCTCACACATAAGACGGAATAAATAATGCTTGTATAATTCTTTGAATACAGAAAGCTGCCTTCTCTTACGGGAGATCTCTGTAAATTAACTAACAGATCAATTTCGCCTTTTTCCAAACGCGCAAGAGACTCCGCAAGGTTTCCGGGGACAAACTCATATTGCCAGCCGGTATGGCCCGCAATATCTTGCAAAAATTCATAGCTAAACCCTGGCGAAGCGCCTCCTTCGGCAATCTCTAAATCTTCATCGCCGGCAGTACCGACTTTGATTACAGCACCCGGAGTGTTGTAGGCAGCAGCGACAAAAGAAAAGCCACCCAAAATGGACAGCAGGCAGAATAAAAATACTATAAGCAACAGCTTCCGTACTCTTAGCCTAATCACCATTTTGCGTGGCATATGCAAACACCTCTTAACGTCAAATCAATACAAGGATATTCTACCATTGATATTCTTTCCTGTACATAAAAATTCCCCATAAATAACATTAAACGGTTTCTCTTTTATTTTTTGTTGTGTTTCTGCATAACTTTCTCAAGACCAACTTGCAGCCAATCCTCTACTGCATCAGCTGTACGCCTGACCGCATCAGCGACGAATTCCGCCTCATCAGCATAAAAACGCTGCAATACATGCTTGATAACTGCTTTTCTTTCGCCTGCAGGATGGCCGATACCGACTTTGAACCGTGGAAACTCCGGTGTACCGAGGTGTTCCAAAATTGATTT
>JBOFWD010000017.1:0-8967 GCA_051653445.1 Acidaminococcaceae bacterium
AAGCGTTGCCTCTCTTCTCGATGAAAATGGCAATTTCTATTTGGATTATACAGAATTTATAAAGAAATTTGCCCTTGGTAAAGTATGCAAAAGTGAGATTAAGGCTGAGCTATCTGCTCAAATAGAAAGAGGCATGGCAACAGGACTTAAGATTACACATTTTGATAGTCATCAACATTTGCATGTTTTGCCCGGTATGATTGATATAGTTATAGCACTGTGTAAAAAATATGGGATTGACAAGGTAAGGGTCCCTGCTGAAAATATTGCTTGGACTGGTGGCTATGCTGCCGGGTTAGGAAGAATAATTGGCCGGCTTGGACTTACTGTCTGCTCGGAAATTGCAAAAAGTAAATTAAGAAAAGCGGAGATTATGTTTCCAGAACATTTTTTCGGCATGTTGGCTGGTGGCAATTTAAATAGCGTTCTTGTGCAGAACATCATTGAAAATTTGCCGGATGGCTGCAGTGAAATAATGACCCATCCAGGCCTGTATGCGGAGGTTTTAAGCAATTTATATCCCTGGCAATATCACTGGGAAGAAGAATTGGCTGCGTTTATTGCACCGCAGAATATCGAGAAAATTAAATCAAAAGGAATTTCACTAATAAATTTTGGTGGGCTGAACTATGCGAAATAAGTTAATGGAACACTTTATGGTTTTTTTTATCGTGGTAGTATTAACCTCTTGCGCTGTTATTTATTTTACTTTTGACATCAAGGCGCTGGAGTACTTGACCATTTTTGAACCTTGGTCAGTAGCCGCTGTTTTGGGTGTTTTGTTTGTGGGACTTTTTTTCGATGGAACGAGACTCATGAATCTTACCAAGGCTTCCGGTGAAAAATTATCTGTCAAAGAAGCTGTTAATGTTGTTTTAAGCAACTATTTTTTAGCCTTAATTACGCCCGGAGCAAGTGGTGGTGCTGTTGCACAAGTGCTTTTCATGAAAAAGGCAGGGATTCCGGTCGCTAAGGCTACTGCGGTTGTAATTGTGCGTACAGCTATGTCCATTATGTTTCTTATATTACTGCTTCCATTAGTTTTATATAATGATCATGCACTGGTTTCATGGTTGCCTGCGAGCGTTATTTTAACAATTTCTTTAATATTTATTGCTATACCAGTAGCTATGGTATGCTTTATGAATACGCGCTATCCAGAGCATTGGCTTTTTGCTTTAACGGCAAAATTTTCTAAACCTATTCGCCGTAAGGCTTTTTTGTGGTACAAAGATTTCCGCAAAGCATCTATTTTGCTTGGAAAAAATCCTCTTAGAGTTTTCAAGGCTTTTGTTGAATCGGGGCTTAGTTTATTAGCGATTTATTCTGTGGTGCCTGTTTTTATCAGTGGCTTTGGACTGGATATTCCCTATCAACTAATAATGGGACGGATGATTTTGTTGAATCTTATTTTATATTTTTCTCCTACGCCAGGAGGCTCGGGTATTGCCGAAGCAGGCTTTGTGTTGTTGTTTTCACCTTTGCTGCCGAGCGGTACTGTGGGGATAATGGCTGTTTTATGGAGGTTTGCCTGTGAGTATTTCCCATTCTTACTAGGCGGGACAGTATGTATCAAAGCTTTTGGAGCAAATTTTTTAGCGAATATTAACTTTGGAAAGAAGTGTTGAGATGCGTATTTTAGTTATAGGCGGAGCGGGTTTCATAGGTTCGCATCTGGTAGGCTTATTGCACAGCAACAATGAGCATGAACTAATTGTTTTGGATAATCTGTCATCGGGAAGCCGAGATAATATTCCTGAACCTGTAGAATTTCATGAGATGGATATACGAAGCAAAGAGTTGGAAAAAATCTTTAAGAACTATCATTTTGATGTTGTGGTTAATCTTGCAGCACAGACGATGGTGCCATATTCACTTGATCATCCTGATGAAGATGCAGAGATTAATGTTCTTGGTTTGTTAAATATATTAAATTGCTGCAAAAAGTATTCCGTTAAAAAAATAATTTTTTCCTCCAGTGCCGCGGTTTATGGAAATAACGAAAATGTACCTCTTAATGAAGGTGAAATGTCTTTGCCAATGTCTTTTTATGGTATTACAAAAATGACAGCGGAGCACTATTTGCGTGTTTACAGCGAACTTTATAATATGGATAGTATTGTTTTGCGTTTCGCAAACGTTTATGGTGAGCGTCAGGGGAACGGTGGAGAAGGCGGCGTCATCAGTATTTTTGCCAAGCGTATAGCAGAAGGATTGCCGATTTCCTTATTTGGCGATGGCGGACAAACAAGAGATTTTGTTTATGCCGGAGATGTTGCCGGTGCTATTAATGCTGCTTTCTCATTAAAAGGGTTTCATACGATAAATATTTCTAATGCCAATGAAGTTAGCATTAAGCAGCTTATAGAAAACTTTAAACAAGTAGCAAAAAAGGAAATTGTAGTGGAACACAAGGAAGCAAGACTTGGTGATATCTATCGTTCTTGTTTGGATAATTCATATATGAAGAGAAAATTAGATTTTTTACCAAAAACAAACTTGCGGGAAGGTTTGTTTAAAACCTATAATTATTTTGCTGAATTGGCGAGGGAGGATAAATAGTTTGGACAAAAGATTACGCGCATTGCTTCTTTTACTTTTGCTGGGCTTCAATTTGTTTTATGGTTTGGGTGGCATACCTCTTTTGGATCCGGATGAGCCTGTATATGCTGAAACAGCAAGAGAAATGATAGAGTTTAATGATTATTTGTCGCCAAGAATCTTTAATGATTATTGGTATGATAAGCCACCAATGTATTACTGGTTAGTGGCTGGCACCTTTAATTTGTTTGGCACCAGTGATTTTGCTGCGCGTTTCCCTTCCGCTTTTATGGGTTTGGCAACGGTGAGTATGCTTTATTATGGAGTAAAGCGTCTTTTTGATGAAGAAACAGGTTTCTGGGCTGCTCTTGTGCTTGGAACTTCGATCGAATTTTTCTATCTAGGAAAAGCGGCAGTTACTGATATGACGCTGCTATTTTTTATGACCGGAGCCATTTTGGCTTTCCTTGACAATAAGTTTTTGTTAATGTATGCATTAATGGGATTAGCTACCGTGACTAAAGGACCAATAGGTCCTGTTTTTCCAGGTGCGATTATTTTTCTTTATTTTCTTGCCAGTGGCGAATGGCGGACTTTAAAAAGAATGCATATACCGTTGGGCGCTGTCATTTATCTATCAGTTGCCGGACCATGGTATTATTTCATGTATCAAACACATGGACAAATTTTCATTGATACTTTTTTTGGGTTCCATAATATGACAAGGTTCACTACTGCCGAACACCCTGATAGGGTGCTGTGGTATTATTACATACCAGTACTTTTGGTAGGAATGTTTCCCTGGACAGGTATGTTGTTTGATTCTATAAAAAAGAGTATAACCGACAGCTCCGGTGATGGTTTTAAAAACTTGATGTTTATGAATATCTGGTGGGTTTTTGTTTTCTTGTTCTTTTCAATATCAAAAACGAAGTTGGTATCATACATATTTCCATTATTTCCGCCCCTATCGGTAATTATTGCCTGGAATATTGTGCGCATAAGCAGAGAAAGATTTCCTAAAAAAGAAATTACTTTGTCAATCACAAGCCTTATAATCTTTATTTTGCTTTCTGCCGTTTGGTTTTTTGGCGGACAGCAATTGCCTGAAATGAGCTTTGGTGCTACGGTTCTGGCAGCAATAACATTGCTTCTGGCGATTGGCATTGTCGCTGCAATGGTGCATTTTAAGGACATTCTTTTGGCTTCATGGCTGAAGGTTGCCGCTGGCATGCTGACAATGATTGTTGTATTTACCTTTATGCTGCCGACAATAAGTGGCCGGTTTAGCGTAAAAACAGCTTCTGATTATTATATGGCAAATTGTGATAAGAAAATTGCTGTACATGTTGATAAATTTTTGCGACCCGGATTTATGTATTACGCACGCATTCCCGGAGTTGAAATGAAACCGGAAACATCTGATTTTGCAGTTTTGTTTAAAACGAATGGGAGTAAATATATAATCGTGCGCGGATTGGAATATCGTCGCTTGGTTGGGGTAGATAAAGCTAGGTTGCAGATGGTATTTAACGAGAGCGATATCTATATATTTAAACTTAATTAAAAATTGTTTTTTTACATAAAAAAGCCGGTTATTTTAATAAATAACCGGCTTAAATATTTATTGTATATCACATTACAGGGGTAGTTGTGCTGTCAGGCTGTTCAAAGACGAAAGCTGGTGATGGGTAGTAGAATTGGCAATGCTGAGGTACAAAGTATTCTGTTGAGAAACGCTTCAGTAATGCATAGGAAGTACGTTCTTCAAAATCAATCAGATTATCTTTATTTATATCTGCATCGTCAACAATTACTAAAAGGTATGGGGGAACTGTCGGAGCGTTTTCCGGAACTTCGCTGCGGTCAAGTGGAAGACCAGGAACTACACGCAAGTGAGCAATAACTTCTTCATTTTCATTGTTCAGAATACAACGGTAGGTGTTTTGATATAGTGTTTTAGATAACTTAGCTGTATAAGCCGCTTGTTTCATTTTAAAGCACACATCCTTTTATATTGTTATGATTTCAACACAAAATATGATAACATAAAAATTAAGCGCATGCAAAAACATTGCTTTATATTTTTGTTTGCCCAATGATCATAAAAAATACATTATACATTCCAAAATAATGTTAAAAGAGCAGGAAATAAAGAGAATGTTGTCGAATCGTCACTAAAGATGTGCTTGTTATATCTATTTGTGGAGGTGGTAAGCAACTGAATTTATTTTATTTATCTACGAAAATAATGAAATCAGGAGGGGTAGTTAATGAAAAAAATTCTTGCATGCATGTTAGCCTTGACAATGTTTGGTGCTTTGATTGCCGGTTGCGGGGTATCCGGTAAAGATGAAAAGAAGCCTGCTGCCCAAAAATTCATTAATATTGCTACAGGAGGTACTGCTGGTACTTATTTCCCATTAGGTGGCGCTGTTGCTGATATTCTTAATAAAAATATCCCCGGTGCCAACGCCAGCGCTCAAAGCACGGGCGCTTCTGTTGCAAACATTAACTTATTACAGCAAGGAAAGGTTGATCTTGCTTTCGTTCAAAATGATATTGCGTATTATGCTGTAAATGGCGTTGAAATGTTTAAGGATAAAAAGGTTGCAGGTTTGAAAGGCATTGCAACGTTGTATCCTGAAACGGTTCAAATTGTTACAATAGCTAAAAGCGGCATTACTTCCATTGATCAGCTTAAAGGTAAGCGCGTAGCCGTGGGTGCTGCCGGGAGCGGAACAGAAGCCAATGCACGTCAAATCCTGGGTGCTTATGGTATTACTTATGATGATATCAAAGTTCAATATTTATCCTTTGGTGAAGCTTCAGATGCCCTAAAAGACGGCAACATTGATGTTGCGTTTGTTACTGCAGGTCATCCGACTGCGGCTGTTCAGGATATTGCAACTCAGCAGGAACTTGTTCTTTTGCCGGTTACCGCTGACAAAGCAGATGCTTTGATTGCAAAATATCCTTTCTATGCCAAAGTGACTATTCCGGCAAAGAGCTATAGAAATCAAGCTATCGATGTTCCTGCAGTTGCTGTAATGGCAATGCTTGTTGTTACTGACAAAATGGATTCGCAGCTTACTTATGACATAAGCAAAGCTATTTTCACAAATACGGATCGTTTAAAAGCAGCCCATGCAGTAGCTGCTAATGTATCCAAAGCTAATGGACAAGTTGGTATGTCCATACCTGTTGCTGCTGGTGCAGAAAAATATTTTAAGGAAAAATAACCATTGAACGCTGATTTTAAACAAAAAGTCCGGGATTCGGTATCTTCCGGTCCCCGGACTTTTTTGAAATTTAAAATAGTTTTGATGCTCTTTTTTGTGACTTCAGGCCTGTTATTTTGGTATGCTAACCAGCTAATTTTGGCGGTTATTCCGGATAATGGACAGGAGAGACATTTTTTTGCAGTAAAAACCGGCGATAAATGGTATATTGAGTTCATTCATTCTGTTCAGAAAACGCCTGTTCAGGAACACTTTGTTGTACGTGGCCAAAATGATCTTTTGCTGGAAAAAACCATATACCAATCGATGGGGGTTGGCCTGCCTTTCATGGCCTCGGAAGGAAAGCTTAAAACTACTGGTGACGGACATTTTGTTTTGGAAATGCATCGCGAATACCAGACGTTGAAATTACGCACTGGCTTGGAGGCTTGCCCTAAAATCTATTTTGGTGAAAATGCTCTGCCTATATACAACCTTTATGAACCAGGAACCTTGTTGGAAATCAAAGTTTTAAAAAGATATGAAACTTGGTTCCAAGATTAGAATTGGAGGGCAAAAATGAAATCTGAAGAAATGAAAGAAATGACTGCTGATGAAATACTTCGCAAATATGACCAGGAGTCTGACAAGCGTGAATTGAACGGAGTATGGGATTTTATAGTCAAAGCTATTTGTATTGTCTTTGCAATATTTCAGATTTATACCGCTGCCTTTGGAATTTTGGATGCGCACTTGCAGAGGTCAATACACCTTTCCTTTGGATTTATGCTTATATTTTTACTTTATCCGACATGCCGTAGCTGGTCAAGAAGCAAAATGAACTGGTTTGATGTTTTATTAGGATTAACTGGTGTAATTTGTTCAATGTATATTGTTGTATTTTATAAGGATCTTGTTTTGCGTGCTGGTTTAAATACGCAAACAGATTTTATTGTTGGGCTTATTGGCTCTGTTCTTGTTTTGGAAGCTTCGAGACGTGTTGTCGGCTGGCCTATGGTTACAGTTGCGATTATGTTTTTGATTTATGCACTTCTCGGTCCTTATGTGCCCGGTCTTCTGGCGCATCGAGGAGTTGGTCTTGAAGAATTAGTTGGTCATCTCTTTTTTACGACCGAAGGGATTTTTGGCATACCGATGGGTGTATCTTCAACCTTTATCTACCTATTCATTTTGTTCGGTGCATATCTTGAGGTAACCGGTCTTGGCAAATTCTTTGTTGACATTGCTAATGCTGTTGCTGGCTGGGCATCGGGTGGTCCGGCAAAGGTTGCCGTCATTTCCAGCGCACTGGAAGGAACAGTTTCCGGAAGTTCGGTTGCGAATGTAGTTGGCTC
This sequence comes from Acidaminococcaceae bacterium, assembly GCA_051653445.1. Taxonomy (GTDB): domain Bacteria; phylum Bacillota; class Negativicutes; order Acidaminococcales; family Acidaminococcaceae; genus RZYP01. The sequence continues at coordinate 7,118 of JBOFWD010000017.1, forward strand.
CGGTTCCTTTACAATTCCGATGATGAAAAAACTTGGCTATAGTAAAGAATTTGCCGGCGCTGTTGAAGCTTCTGCGTCTACCGGAGGACAAATTATGCCGCCGGTAATGGGGGCAGCCGCATTCCTTATGGCGGAATTTGTCGGTGTTCCGTATGTTGATGTTGCCAAAGCAGCAGCTATTCCTGCATTGCTTTATTACATGGGTGTTTGGCTTGGCGTGCATTTTGAAGCAAAAAGATGTGGACTGAAAGGCATTCCGTTTAATGAACTGCCGAAATGGAAAACGTTGTTAATGGAGAAAGGACACCTTTCTATTCCTTTGATTGTTATCATTTATTTGCTTATAAGCGGTTTTACGCCGATGCGGGCTGCACTGAGTGCTACGGTTCTTGCAATCGTTTCGTCGTGCTTGCGTAAATCTACCCGGATAAGCTTTAAGGACGTTGTAGACGGATTGATCAATGGTTCAAAAGGTGTTTTGGGTGTACTGATTGCTTGTGCCACTGCCGGTATAATTATCGGTGTCGTAACGAAAACAGGTGTTGGTCTTAAGATGGGCACAGCCTTGCTCGATTTAGCAGGTGGACAACTTCTGCCGGCAATGTTCTTTACGATGGTAACTTCTTTGATTCTGGGTATGGGAGTACCGACAACGGCTAACTATGTTATAACTTCTACCATTGCTGCTCCGGCTCTGATTCAATTAGGAGTGCCTGTGCTAGCGGCACACATGTTTGCGTTCTATTTTGGTATTATTGCTGACGTTACGCCTCCTGTTGCTTTAGCGGCTTATGCAGGTGCGGGTATATCTGGCGGTAATCCAATGAAAACAGGTGTAATTGCCGCCAAGCTTTCTATCGCCGCTTTCCTCGTACCATACATCTTTGTCTACAACCCCCAATTGTTATTAATAAACACTACTTTTGCAGGCATGGCATGGTCTACATTCACTGCAATCGTTGGCATGGTAGGTATTAGCGTTTCCATGATTGGTTATGGAATCAGGCCCACCAGCAAGCTGCAACGAATATTGTTCTTCGGTGCTGGCTTGATGCTAGTCGATCCAGGGGCTTTGACAGATGCTTTGGGTGCGGCACTTTTGGTTACTTTATTTGGCTGGCAAAAAATTCAAAACAAAAGAGATGCTGCCAAACAGGCATAATTAACAGCAGACTTTCTGCAACCTCTTTATTCAGACAGTATTAGTACTGCAAACTGAATAAAGGGGTTTTTGTGCTTTTTTTATATTTTGCTGCATGAAACTGCATCTTCTTGCAATATAACAGCTGCCGCTGTATAATGGAGTTTAAGGTGAATGTTCGGCTATAACCCCAGCTAGTTGGAATACAATTGAGCGGAAGACTAAAAAAACAGGAGGTGTGTTTTTTGAACAAAACACAACAAAAACTTAATATTATACCTTTGGGCGGCCTAGGTGAGATTGGCAAAAATATGACCGTATTTAAATATGGTGAAGACATTATAATTGTCGACGCAGGCCTTGCGTTCCCAGAAGATGACATGCTTGGAATTGATCTTGTAATTCCTGATATTTCTTATTTGATGGAAAACAAAGATAAAATAAGAGCTATCTTTTTAACACATGGGCATGAAGACCATATTGGCGCATTACCTTATGTGCTGAAAAAATTAGATTTGCCGGTTTACGGCACTGCTTTAACGCTTGGTATTTTGCAAGGGCGCTTAAAACAAAATGGCGTCTCTTCTTCACAGTTAAAAACAGTTCAACCAGGTGAATTTATTCGCGTGGGTTCTTTTAAGGTTGAATTTATTAGAGTTAATCATAGTATCCCTGATGCTGTCGCAATAGCAATTCATACGCCTTTAGG
>JBOFWD010000018.1:0-2312 GCA_051653445.1 Acidaminococcaceae bacterium
CAGTTTCAATCAAAGCTTCAGGACTGACATTTTTTTGCTCCAACATCACTTCAAAGGCCAGAGTTAAAAGAGCATCACCTGCAAGCAAGGCCATTGCATCGCCATAAACCTTGTGGTTAGTCAGTCTTCCTCTTCTGTAGTCATCATTATCCATCAAAGGTAAGTCATCGTGAATTAAAGAGTACGTATGTATCATTTCCAATCCACATGCAACAGGTAGATAATTGTATCCATTACCGCCAACAGTATCCGCTGTAGCCATCAAAAGAAGGGGGCGTATTCGTTTTCCGCCTGCTAACAGACTATAATTCATAGCTTCATCCACACGAGATATACCTTTTTTTTGCATGCGTTTTTCAAGAAAACTATTTACTAATTTTTTTCTATCTTCATAATACTTTGTAAAATCCATGCTATTCTTCAACCTCTCCGAATGCTACATATTTATAATTTCCGTCATTAGTCGCAATTACTTTCTGCACTTCTTGCTGCACAGTATTTAATTTAGCATGACATACCTGGCTTAACTCGACACCCTCTTTAAAGGTTTCCAAGGCTTCTTCCAACGATAGTTCTCCGCTTTCCAGTCTTTCGACATTTGCTTCAAGTTTACTTAACGCTTCTTCAAATTTCATATCTTTGATTTTCTTTTTTGCTGGCATAACAGTTTACCGCCTTTTCAAATCTTCGACAACAGATATGATAACGCCATCTGTTGTAATTGTCTCTATTGATTCACCAATAGAGACAGCATTGATAGTTTTTATAACTTTTCCATTATCTTTTCTTGCTATGCTGTATCCCCTGCTCATAATATTCAATGGGCTTGAAGCATCAAGTCTTGTTACCAAAAGCGCATATTTATGTTCATATGCTTGCTTTATGTTTTTCATTGAAAAAAAGACACGATTCACACAATCATCAACAGCAATTTTTTTGTCAGCTAACCATCTATCAGGTTCCTTAAAAACCAAAGCATTGGATATTTCTTTAGTTTTACTTTCACTTCTTTCAAGGAAAGAAGCCATCGCAAGGATATTTCTCTTGTTCAACTGTTCTAAGTGTCTGATAAACTCCAGCACATTAGGAACTGCTATTTCCGCAGCTTGTGAAGGCGTTGCCGCTCTACGGTCTGCTGCAAAATCAGCAAGTGTAAAATCTGTTTCATGCCCTATAGCCGTCACTATCGGGATTTCAGAAGAAGCAACAGCTCTAACAACCTTTTCTTCGTTGAATGCCCACAAATCTTCTATTGAACCGCCGCCTCTTCCAACTATAAGCACTTCAGCCAGCTTGTGCCGGTTCATAAAAGCGATTGCTTTGACAATTTCATCGCCTGCACCCTCGCCTTGAACCTTTACTGGGAAAAATACTAACTTCACGCCAGGACTGCGTCTTTTCGAAACTGTTATTATATCATGAATAGCAGCACCTGATTGCGATGTTATAATACCAATACTTTGAGGTTGCGATGGCAATTCACGTTTCCTTGCAGAAGAAAATAATCCTTCCTGCTCAAGTTTTTGTTTTAACTTTTCGTAGGCCACCATTAAGTCGCCTGCACCACTGGCAATCATTATATCAACATACAACTGGTAAACACCGTCACGTTCATAAACACCAATGCGCCCAATAGCCAGGACTTGATCACCATCTTTAGGTGAAAACTTGAGCTCAGAGGCTCTGCCACGAAACATAACTGCCTTGAGAATGCTGCTTTTATCCTTTAAAGTAAAATAACAATGTCCTGAAGCATATCTTCTAAAATTCGATACCTCTCCATAAAGCTGAATGTTATAGAAATCGGTACGTGTTTCAATCATTTGTTTTATTATTCTGTTAACATCGCTAACGGTATAGATACTATCAATCATTATATTTCTCCAAAAAACGCCTTGCCGCTGCTGCGCAGCCAACTGCATTGTCAGAACTATACCGCGAATCCGGTGCATAAAGCATTACATTATTGTCTGCAAGTTTTTCACTGATATAGTTTCTAATATATTTATTAGCAGTCACACCGCCTACCAGAATCACATCTGATATCTGATGTTCCCTTGCTGCATTTTCAATACAGCAGGCAACTGACTCTGCTAAAGATTTTTCAACACCAAAAGCAATTTCAGTTGGAGCAACACCTGCATCTATTGCGCGCAAAGCAGCTGTTGCCGGCCCCGAAAGGCTAATTTCGAAGTCTTTCACTGCCACAGGCAAAGAATATATTTCTTTGCTTTGCTCAGCAATTTTCTCCAATTCAGCACCGGCAGGAAATTTAAGACCCAAGGCAACTCCAACTCTATCAATGTATTGAC
>JBOFWD010000019.1:0-17742 GCA_051653445.1 Acidaminococcaceae bacterium
TTCAAACAGATTTTAATTTTCTTTGTGCAAAAATAAACATCAGATTGATAAATAATACAACTAAAATAAGCAGCGCGCCTATCCCGTTAGCGATGTCCACGCGGTCAGGCACAAGACCAATGCCCATTACATACCAAAGATGCACTGCCAAGGTTTCACCACCGGCAAAAACATCAAAGTCAGCCATATACCTGGAGACAGTAGTTCCAGCCGTAAAGATCAAAATAGCACTTTCTCCTATGGCACGGCCGCTGGCCAGCATAATACCTGTAATTATACCACCCATTGCTTCCGGCAGCACTACTTTGCGGATTGTCTGCCATTTCGTTGCGCCCAGAGCAAGGCTTGCTTCTCTATAGGTTTGAGGCACAGTCTGCAGTGCTTCCTCCGTTACTCTTACTAGCAACGGCAGATTCAATAGCGACAGCGATAAAGCTCCCCCGAGAATGCTGAAGCCCATGCCCAGAAAATCGACGAACACAATCATCCCGAAAAGGCCTAAGACGATGGAAGGAACTGTTGCCAGGCTTTCGGTGCTTAGACGAATAAATCTTGTCAATGCGGTATCTTTGGCATATTCAGACAAGTATATAGCTGCGCCTAATGCGATAAATATCGAAAAAGCCATGGATAAAACAAGAATATAAATAGTGTTAAACAGCTGCGGGCCGACACCACCGCCTGCTTCCGTATCACTAGGCATACCAAAAATAAACTTTGGCGACAATACCGGAAGCCCCTTGTAAAGCATATAGCCGAGAAAAGCTGCCAAAATAGCAATCAGCATAAAGCCGATAAACCATAAAATGACCTTTGCCACTTTGTCCTGTGTTTTTGCGTTCATGCTTCCACCGCCTTTTTCGCGCTTATCTTACGTACGATAAGAATCATGATAAGGGAAATCAGAAGCAGCACCAGGGCCATCAGGAATAAGGCATTGCCCCAGGTAGAACCAAAAGGCGTATTGCCCATTTCAACTACTATCTCGCTTGGCAGCGTACTGGTCGGCGAAAACAACGATGCCGCAAGGCGGGGAGTATTGCCGATAACCATCTGTACAGCCATCGTTTCACCGATGGCGCGTGCCATTCCTAAGATAACAGCAGTAACAATTCCCGGTTTCGCGGCAGGCAAAACAATATGCCAGATCGTCTGCCAATAGGTCGCACCGAGTGCCACTGAGCCTTCTTCCAACATTTTGGGGACAGCAAGCAGCGCGTCTGTTGAAATGCTGATTACCGTTGGTAAAATCATGATAGCCAGAATAAAGGAAGCCGTAAAAATGCCAAAGCCAACAGGCACGCCAAAATACTCCCTTACCGCCGGCACAACAACCGTAAGCCCAATAAAGCCATACACAACAGAAGGGATTGCCATGTAAAGATTCACAGCCGGCTTCATAATCTCACACATCCATTTTGGCGCGAGTTTAGCCATAAAAACAGCACCCATAATCCCCAGAGGCCCTCCCACTAAAATAGACAGAAAGGTCACAAGCAAGCTGCCGAAAATAAAACTAAGGGCTCCGTATTGCCCATTGTCGGGGTTCCATTTAGCAGAAAAGAAAAATTCCCAAGGGCTGACATCCAAAAAAGTCTGCAAGCCCTGCTGCCCCATAAAAATAATAAGCGCAATAATTACTACAGTCAGAAAAACCGCACTGCAGAGCAAGATGTTCTTTGCCAGTTTTTCGCTGCGAAGCCTGTCAAGGTCATATTTTTTCATAATTATCTCCCATTACCAAAAAACCAGGTCCATAATGTCCCTGGTTTTTTTAGTTAAACTTAGCTTTAACAAGTCAAAGATCTTTGTATCCAGGAAGGTTTGCTTATTTCTTCATTTTAGTAATAGGTACAAAGCCTTTTTTCTCAGCATTGGCATTTTGAAATTCAGCACTGGTTACATACTCAATGAAAGCTTTTACAGCGCCTTTCGGTTCACCTTTAGTAAACATACGGCCAAAGGTATATACTGGATAGGTACCATCAACAACTGCGGCAATGGAATACTTCACACCGTCATATGCCAAAACCTTTACGCTGTCATCAACATAAGCGGCGTCAACATAGCCGATAGCACCCGGTGTCGTTGAAATTGCAGAGCGAACAGCACCATTGGAGTCCTGAATAACAGCTTCATCTGTGAATTCAGCGCCCTTCAAAACAACCTCAGTAATTGTCGCGCGGGACCCGGAGGATTTTGCTCTGTGCACCAAGGTTATCTGTTGATCTTTTCCGCCTATTTCTTTCCAGTTTTTGATTTTACCTGTCATAATTCCCACATATTGTTGAGCTGACAAATTGTCAACCGGCACATCCTTGTTAGCGATGAAAACAAAAGGTATACCAACCAGTTTGGTTTCTACCAACCCCTTGTCTTTCAAATCAGCTGCCAACGCAACATCTGAATTGCCGATATCTACAGAACCTGCTGTTGCTTGTTTTTGACCGGTGAAAGAACCGCCGCCTGATAAATTGATAGTAACTTTATCATGTTTCTTATAAAATTCTTCCTGGCCAACTTTTAAAAGCGGCAGCAAAGCAGTTGAACCTGAAGCGGAAATTTTCCCTTCAACCTTCGTCGTTGTCGTTTTATCGTCCGTCTTATCCTTGCCGCAGCCAGCCACCAAGCTCATGCCAACCGCCAGTGTTAACGCCATTACTGTCGCCTTTTTCAAAAAACTTTTCACTTTAACTTCCCCCTTGAAATTTTTGTCATCCTGTACTGATTTCATTATAAGGGCAGATTGTTATAACAGTATTAAGGCATTGTTAAGGTTTTGTTAAAATTATTTTTTGGGAACACGCTGACCTGTAACCAGGTAAATTACCCATTCCGCAAGATTCGTCGCATGATCACCAATCCGCTCTATCCGCTGCACAACCTTATTTAAATCGAGTCCTTGTTCTATATTTGCCTGGTCCTTCATCATATAAAACAAGATATCGCGTTTACAGGTATCGCAAATTTCATCAACCTTATCATCAGCAGCGCACACTTCAGCTGCCGCGGTGACATCCAATTCCACATAAGACTTCAAAACTTTTTTCACCATATCCTGCACCATTTGTGCCACAAGCGGTATATCTATCAATGGCTTGATAAGCGGATCCTGTCCAATGCGGTTTGCTATTTTGGCTATTTTTTTGGCATGATCACCAATCCGCTCCAAGTCAGTAGTCATTTTCATAGCAGTGGAAAGAATTCTCAGGTCTTTGGCAATCGGCTGCTGCAACGCAATAAGCTCCACCGTTTTATCTTCAATAACTACCTGCATTTCATCTATTTTATTATCACCGGCAATGACCGAGTCTGCCAATTCCTTATTTTTTGTTTTGAGCGCTTCCACTGCATCGGCTAAAGCTTTTGTAACAAGCATTCCCATTGTCATCAGGTCATTTTGTATCAACGCCAGTTCTTTTGTAAAAGTACCGCGAACATCTGCCATATCATCCAAACCTCCCTGTAATATAATCCTCCGTCTTTTGATTGCTTGGTCGCGTAAACATTGTACCGGTAGCCTGACATTCCACCATCTCACCCATCAAGAAGAACGCAGTGTAATCAGATGACCTGGCTGCTTGCTGCATGTTGTGCGTAACCATCACGATGCTGTATTTTTCTTTAAGTTCTACCAGCAGCTCTTCTATTTTCATTGTTGAGATAGGATCCAGTGCCGAGCAAGGTTCATCCATCAACAGAATTTCCGGTTCCACTGCCAGCAGCCTCGCAATGCAAAGTCTTTGCTGCTGGCCGCCGGATAAACCCATGGCCGAAGTATTGAGCCGGTCCTTTACCTCATCCCACAACGCTGCGCCGCGCAGACTCTTTTCAACCAACTCATCAAGAACAGTTTTTTGCTTTTGTCCATGAATACGCGGTCCATAGGCAATATTGTCATAAATACTCATTGGAAAGGGATTTGGCCTCTGAAAAACCATGCCGACGCGCTTGCGCAAATCAACAACATCTGTGCCGGGCGCGTAAATATCCTGTCCCTCGATAATGATCTCCCCTGTAATGCGCACGCCTTCAATCAAGTCATTCATGCGATTCAAGGTACGCAAAAAAGTTGATTTTCCGCAGCCAGAAGGACCGATAAAAGCAACCACCTTGTTTTTATACATATCCAGCGAAATATTTTTAAGTGCTTGATGTTCACCATAATACAGACAAAGATTTTTTACCGTTATAACTTTCTCCAGTTCCATGTTTTCCCTCCCTTTCTGCTACCTGCCAATCATAGCAAACTATTGTTATCGTCATATTACCGGAATGTTAATTTTTTGTTAAATTTCTATTTTGCCAGTCTGTAACCTACTCCGCGAACAGTTTCTATCGCTTCAGCCATTTCAGGCACACGCCCTAACTTAGCACGCAAATGTCTTACGTGCACATCAACTGTCCTGGTATCGCCAAAATATTCATAACCCCATATTTTTTCCAAAAGCTGTTCCCTGCTAAAAACCTTTCCCGCATTTTCCGCCAATAACTTCAGCATTTCGTATTCTTTCGGCGTAAGCTCAAGTTTTTCATTATTCAGCCAAGCCTCATATTGACTGAAATTCATGCGCAAGCTGCCAATTATCAATTCTTCACCGGCATCCGCTGAAAAGTTTGAACGGCGTAAAACCGCCTTGATTCTGGCCGCCAATTCTCTTTGACTGAAAGGCTTGGTAAGATAATCGTCCGCCCCGAGCTCCAAACCAATAATGCGATCAATTTCATCGCTCTTGGCTGTTAACATTATAATAGGAAGGGCAGCAGTTCCAGGTCTTCTTTTCAACCTTCGGCAAACCTCCAGGCCGTCCAGAACCGGGAGCATCAAATCCAATATTACAATATCCGGAGAATCGCTCTGAGCCAAATCAACAGCCTTTTGTCCATCAGCGGCTTCTATTACTTCATATCCGGCTTTTTCCAGATTAAACCTTACTAACATCCTGATATTATCCTCATCATCTACAAGCAATACTTTCTGCTTTATTTTAATCACCTCATAATTTTTCTATCTTAAAGTTGATACTTCGCCACTTTTTTTATCTTTCCTGCTTGTATTCAGTTATCCCCTTTTTACAACCATTGTTTACTAACAGCGCACATTTTTACATTTTAAACCCTTTATCGGCAATTTATTTATAAGCATTTAGGCATAAATGTAATATATTGACTGCAAAACATGAAAAAATCGCATCAGCAGCGAGTGATTTGTTGACAATATTCCAACAGCGATTTAACATATTTGTGTACGAAACTATTTTTTGCGCTTTTTTGCGCAAGGGGAGGTATTTATGAATATTCTTGTAGTAGTAGGAGTTGGAACCTTAATTCTAATCGCTGCATATCTGACTTACGGCAAATTCCTGGCCAAAGACGTGTTTCACTTGGACGATGCGAATAAAACTCCGGCCGTAGAAATGGAAGACGGCGTAGATTTTGACCCTACAGATGCCAAATTCCTATCAGGACAGCACTTCTCTGCGATTGCAGCTGCCGGTCCTGTAACAGGGCCAGTTATCGCTGGTTTGACATTTGGCTGGGTGCCTACTTTCATTTGGATTATTATCGGCACCATCTTTATCGGCGGCATGCATGACATGGGCTCCTTGGTCGCTTCTATCCGCAACAAAGCTTGCGGCATTGCCGAAACCATGCGTCGTTATGTATCGATGCGGGTTTGGATCTTGTTTAATGTCTTCATATTCTTTACTCTTGTCATGATCATAGTAGCTTTCACCGATATAACAACAGCCGCTTTTGTTAACACTATCGATCTGGAAAATGGCGAAAAAGTAGGCGGCGGCGCCATAGCGACTTCTTCCATCCTTTACCTGATTCTTCCGATAATGATGGGTTTTGTCCTCAGGTATACCAAGGTTAGCCTGGGTTTAGCAACGGCTATTTTCCTGCCGCTGGTAGCCTGGTCAATTTGGGTAGGACCTTATATGCCTTTTGAATTGCAGTCCATTCTTGGCTTGTCCACTCCTCAAGCTACTCAGAAAGTGTGGAACTTCATTATCATCGCCTATTGCTTCATTGCAGGTATTGTACCGGTTTGGGCCTTGCTGCAGCCGCGCGGACATTTAGGTGGCTATTTTCTTTATGTTTCTATCATCGTATCATTCATCGGCATAGTATTCGGCGGTTTCACTACTCAATATCCCGCTTTTACAAAAGCTTTCGGCAGTGACAACTTCTGGACCCCTATGTTCCCTTTCCTGTTCATTACCGTAGCCTGCGGTGCTTGCTCCGGCTTTCACAGCCTGGTAAGTTCCGGAACTACATCCAAGCAACTGCTGAGAGAAACTGATGCTAAGCCTGTCGGTTATGGCATGATGCTTGCCGAATCAGTGGTTGCTTTAATTGCCCTCTCTACCGTTATGATGTTAGCAAAAGGAGATCCTATCCTGAGCAAATCACCAAACTTCATTTACGCTTCCGGCCTCGGCTCCTTTATGGAACTGATCGGCGTCAACAAAGCTTTGGGAATTTCATTCGGTTTGATGGCTTTTACCACCTTCGTTTATGACACCCTCGACGTTTGCACACGTCTGGGCCGTTTTATCATCCAGGAACTTACAGGCTGGAAAGGTTGGGCCGGCCGCATCGGTTCTACTTTGCTCGTTGGCGGTTTCCCGCTTGCGTTAATGTCCATCAATCTTACTGATCCTACCGGCAAACCGGTAGCAGCCTGGAGTCTCTTCTGGAAAACTTTCGGTTCCTCCAATCAGCTGTTGGCTGCTCTTGCTTTGGTAGGCATCACCGTATGGCTGCAAAGAACCTCCAAGAATCCTAAGGCCTGGTTGTTTGCCTGCATTCCTGCGGCAATTATGTTCGTAATGAGCGTGTGGGCCTTGGTCAACACCTTCATTTCTTATACTTTCAAAAACGGTGTATTCGTAATGCCCGTTGGCACCAACATCATAGTTCCTGCTTTATCCTTGATTTACATCTCCCTGGCGGCTTGGGTCGTTATCGAGTGCGTACCGGCAATTATTGCCAATGCAAAAAATCCTCAGCAGGGCGTTTCCTGTAACCTGTCGGAAGAAAAAAGCAAGTAATTTTATAACATACTCAAATAAAGGCGTCTGCATTTCACAGGTTAAAACCTGGTTGCAGACGCCTTTATCTTTTGTTTTTTTATTTACAAACCTTTTTTCTCAAACCACTTAAACAGCATGACAGTTAATATCACAAAAGGAATAATTACCAGCCAATGGTTAACCCCTAAAACCTGGGGAATTGTAATTTTACCGTAATTGCCCCAAGTGAGAACTGTTTTTAACAAATATGGATAAGCTTCAGCATATATTCCTGCTCCCACCAGCATGCCGGCAATACCCCAGAGCGCATCTGTGCGGCCTTCACCTAAAGCACCGAGCGAAGTGCCCGGACAATAGCCCAAAAGCCCCCAACCAAGGCCAAAGATCAGTCCGCCCAGAACAACACCGCCTGCAATCATGGGTTTTAATGAGAGCTTAACTACTCCCATATCATACAGGAAATAGACCCCGACCATTGCTACCGCTATATGGGAAAGCATGAATTTAACGATTGTCATATCCTGCAGCAGTAATGCGCCAATTTGTTTATCATACCGCAGAACACGACCTTTTTGCAGAAAGAAACCAAATAAGATGCCCGTGATTAATCCATAAATAAGCATCATCATTTGCCGCCACCACCTTTATAAAGCAAGTTCGCTGAAATCAAACCGCCAATAAAGAAACATGCCAAAGCTACATAACCGCTAACGGCAAGCTGCAATCCGCCGCTGAGCCCGTGGCCGCTTGGGCATCCATCCGCAAGACGTGCGCCGAACATCGCAATAATGCCTCCTACAAAGGCAACCATAGCTCTCGGTGCTACCGCAGAACCAAAACGGCTTTGCCACAAATCCGGAATCACCTGCAATTTAAAACTGCCTGAAGTAACAGCGGCTATAAATGAGCCAATGGCAATACCGATGACGACCATCCACTGCCAATCAATCGCCGGCGTCTCTTTGATAAAGTAAGGCATTTTGGACACTCGCTCAGGCGAAAAAGCTTTTTCCAACATACCGGTTGTTTTAACAAAAGTTGTGGATGCGCCCAGATATTTACCAACGAACCAGACAGAACCAATTGATACCAGCCCACTTAAACCACCAGCTAAATATGGGCTCCAGCCTCCATCCTTATTCATACAAAAACCCCCTTTTGCTTGGCTATGTCACATCTTTTTTGCACATCGCAATTTGGCATTTATTTGAGCTGCCCCAAGCGCCCTTTGCTAGAAATATCTGCGCACTTTATTTGCGATGTCTGCTTGCTTAGCCTGTTTACTATCTTTAATATAACTCTGATAAAGAGGAAAAGCAAGAATTTTCAGTCTTTATCTTCCTTTTTAAATTCCCGTTAGCCATTCCTTTGTTCTTCCGTTTATTTGCCAACACTTGCAATCAACTTTTGAATCTCCTCAATAATACAAGAAACATGGTAACCATCACAAACCGCATGGTGAACCTGCAGGGACATAGGTAAAAAAAGCTGTCCATTTTCCTCATAATAACGTCCCAAAGTAAAAATAGGCAGCAAAAAATCGTATCCCTTTTGTAAATTGAGATTGAAGCCTTCAAAAGAAGTCCATGGCAAGATCGAAACGGGAAATACATTCTCTATAGTAACCGGTTTTGCAAACAATCCCTCCGCCGAGCCAAATTTCTTGACATCAGCATCATAAGCCTGACAAAACTTCTCATAATCGTCAAAATACTCCGTCCAAATACTGGAAAACATTTTGGTTTCTTCATGAAAAATCGTATAACAAGGATGAAGCATTTCATAGATACCCAATACACCGTTTTTCATAACGGTCCGAAACTCTTCGTGTCTGTTTACGGCCGTCGTTATGCAATATAGCATGGTAGGATACAACTTCAAATTCTTAGCCTTAATTGCCGTTATATTTAATTTTACCGTAATGCTGTAAGTACATGGTATCACTGAAAAATAATGGTTGAAGTATTCTTCCCTTTTCCAATTGCTGCGATCAACATGGTGAAAGTTCATATTGTTGCCCCCTTTTTGCTGCCGAAAATACCACACTGTTTTTTTATTATAACATAGCTATTATGAACAAAAAGGCTCCCGAGTTTTTCGGGAGCCTTGATTTTACTTGGAGCTACTAATAGGATTCGAACCTACGACCCTCTCATTACGAATGAGATGCTCTACCAGCTGAGCTATAGTAGCAGTGGTAACACTGCTATTTTACCACTACTTAGTTGGCTTGGCAAGATATGGCTTAAAAGCTTATGTTACAAGCATATCCTCATGTTTTTTTGCAATGTTATCTTCCTGCTTTGAATTTAATAATAAAATAACTGCCTGCAACCAAATATAAACTTACTCTTAAATGATAACCTGCCTGTCATAAATTAGCAGGAATCGGGCTCTTTGCGAAGAAATAGATGCTTAAGAAGTTCCTCCGGGAGGTTACTATGAAAACCGAGCGAATCAGAAAACTTAAAGATGGAGTTGCCCGTACCGGACCAATTGTTTACTGGATGAGCCGCGACCAGCGAGCGGAAGACAATTGGGCCTTGACCTTCGCCCAGAAACTCGCTTTAGAAAAAAGTGAGTCCTTGGCCGTAGTATTCTGTCTAACCCCAAACTTTGCCGGCGCCACTTGGCGGCAATACGATTTTATGCTAAAAGGCCTGGCAGAAACCAGCGCTTATCTGCATACAAAAAATATCCCTTTCTTCCTGCTCATCGGCGATCCCGCAACGGAATTAATTCGCTGCGTCAAGGAAAACACAGTGCAAACCATCATCACTGACTTTGATCCATTAACGATTAAGCAGCAATGGAAACAAAATGCCTTACACGAACTTGATATTCCCGTCTATGAAGTTGATAGCCACAACATCGTTCCTTGCTGGCGGGCCTCGCCGAAACAAGAGTACGGAGCCTACACACTGCGGCCAAAAGTGCGGCGGGTACTGGCATCTTACCTTGACTCTTTCATACCGCTACAGTATCACCCCATCAATTGGCCCCGTCCGGTTCCCTTCTTTGACTGGCAAAAAGCTCTTGGCGCTTTACCGGTTGACAGAAGAGTGGCGCCCGTGCAATGGATGCAGCCCGGCGGCCAAGCTGCCTGCCAGCAATTGGATTATTTTATCAACTATCACCTGACCGACTACGGCACCCTCAGCAATGACCCCGGCAAGGATTGTCAATCCAATCTATCGCCTTATCTGCATTTTGGTCAACTTGCACCGCAACGGGTTGCTTTGACCATTCTCCAGAAAGGGATACCAGGATCAAGCCAAGAAGCATTTTTGGAAGAACTCATTATCCGCCGCGAATTGGCCGATAATTTTTGCTATTATAATCCCAACTACCAAAAAGTTGACGGATTCCCAACATGGGCCCAGCAAACCTTGGAACATCATCTTTATGATGAACGCCCCTATCTTTACAGTCTTGAGCAGCTTGAAAAAGCTGAGACACATGACCCCTTCTGGAATGCTGCCCAGCTGGAAATGATGAAGCGCGGCAAAATGCACGGTTATCTCCGCATGTACTGGGCGAAAAAAATTCTTGAATGGACAGCCTCCCCAAAAACAGCATTGGAGACCGCTATTCATCTCAATGATCGTTACCTGCTGGACGGTCGTGACCCTAACGGCTATGCCGGTATTGCCTGGAGCATAGGCGGCGTTCATGACAGAGCATGGGGCGAGCGGCCGATTTTCGGAAAAATCCGCTACATGTCGGGTTCCCGCCTGGCACTCAAATTCAATATGAAAAAGTATCTCGAACGCGTCAGTCAACTGTAGAGTGAAGCATTCTCTAAGATATTCAGCTGCGGCCAAACACTCTTGCATTCTATGTATAACACTTAAAATACGATGACCTCCGGAAACAAAGTCCGGAGGTCATCGTATTTATTGAGGAAATTATTTTATCTGCCGAAAAATTATAATAAATCTTGACGTAACTCTTCTGCGGTTTTCGGCGACAACCATCCAAGCGGAATATCAAAAACCGTACAAGCGCCGGTAAAACCATGCTGCGCCATGCGCGAAACTGCACGTGCGTAAGCAACCAGCACACTGGCAGTAAACTCTGGATTACTGTCGAGTTTAAGGGCGAATTCAATTACCTGCTTGATGCCAGGACTGGTTTCTCCTGTGCGGAAAACAAAGCCACCATGGGGAATATCGGCATGATTTTTACGAAATTCTTCTTCTGAAACAAAATAAACTGTAGTCTGATAATCAGCAAAATAATTAGGCATCGTAACAATTGCCTTCTCAATAGCAGCTAGATCTGCACCACGTTCAGCTACCACATAGCACTCTCTTGTATGTGCTTGCGTAGAAGAAAGCGGAGAATCCTTGCCGCTGCGTACGGCATCAATTACCTCCTGTTTGGGAAGAGTATACTGTTTGGCATCTTTTACACCGGCAATACGGCGAATAGCATCAGAATGACCCTGGCTGACACCCCTGCCCCAAAAAGTATGGTCATTACCGTTCGGCAATACGGCGCCTGCAAGCATTCTGTTCAAAGAAAAAAGGCCCGGATCCCAGCCGATAGAAATAGCTGCTGCTTTGCCGGAGGCCTTCGCAGCCTTGTTCACGGCATCGTAATATTCAGGAATCTTGGCGTGAGTATCAAAACTATCGACTGTATTAAACATAGCTGCGAAAAAAGGTCCCTGCTCCGCCAGATCTGTAGCTGAACCACCGCAAAGAAGCATGATATCAATTTTATCCTTGTATTGAGCAGCATCCTTGACAGCAACAGCGGGCACCCCACTGGCTGTGGAGACCAAAGGGCGGCGTGAAAAAACTGCCACGAGTTCCATGTCGCTGTTTTGCTGTACGGCAATTTCCGCACCCTTACCCAAATTGCCATATCCGGCAATACCTATCCTTATTTTTTGTTTCATGAAAAAACCTCCTTATTTATTCTTTTCAATAATCTTAACAATATCCTGCGGTTTCAGGACTTTACCGTAGGAAACCACTTTTTCATCAATCACCAAACCCGGAGTCGACATGACACCGTACTTGGCTATTTCAGCAAAATCTGTCACCTTTTCAAGCTCGGCCTCCTCACCTAGTTCAGCGAGAGCCGCCTTGGTATTGTCAGCCAATGTAATACAGTTTTTACAACCTGATCCCAGTATTTTGATTTTCATCAACAATTCCTCCTTAAAATCCTAAATAAAACATATAAAAAGCAATCAGGAGAATTACTCCACCCATTGCAAATTTAACTATATTGCTCAGTAAACCATAATCCGGACTGCTGGTAATCTTTTTGGCAAGTCCTACTGATGTTCCTGCTAACAAAACTAAAACGCTGTGGCCAAGTGAATAAAGCAGCAAAAGCAAAATACCCCACTCCACGTTCCCGCTGCGTGCTACAACTCCTAACAAGACAACTAATGCCGGTGTCGAACACGGTGTTGCAAAAACGCCGCCCAGGATGCCTGCGAAAAAAGCCCCCAAATAACCTTTTCTTGTGCTTTTGCCAGTGAGATATGCCGACGGAATGAACTCATAGAGTTCCAAGACTTGTAAAGCCATCAGCACCATCAACGTGCCAAGAACAAGATACCACCACTTGGCAGTCGTGCCCAAAAACTGCCCGAACAGCGCTGCCAAAGCGCCCATCAAGGTAAAGGTCAACGCCATCCCAAGCGCAAAAAGCAGTGAAAGTTTAAAGGCTGTTTTCGGATTATCGCGTCCGGCACCTCCCACATAGGCAATGACCAAAGGTACGCTAACCAAGGCGCAAGGGCTGAACGAAGTAAGCACTCCGGCCACAAGAGCTAGCATTGGCGCCAGCCAAGTGCTTTGTGTTATCAAAGCAGAAACTATTTCCAGCCATTCATTAAACATCTTTTACACCCAGCTCTTTAAATATAGCTTGAATCTGCTTTTTATTTAAAAATCCCTGATGTGCTGTCAACATATGTTCCTTGCTATCCTTATTCATGAACATCTGCATATTCAAATTATTCGGTGTAGCCGGTACATATGGTTTTCCGTCTTTGGTAAAGAAGAATTGCGTTGGTATGACTTCCAGCGGAAACCCTTCAGCTAATTTTGGATAACGCCCGACATCACCATAAACAACAATCACCCTGCCTTGGTATTCGGCATTCACTTCGCGGAGAATCGGCGCCATTTCGCGGCAAGGCGGACAACTGTCGGCACCAAAATCAATCATGATGGGCAGACCATAGGATTTTAATTTTTCTAAATTAATCTCCGTGGCATGCAAAGCAAAATCAGGATTGGCAGGAGTTTTAATTTGTTCCTTAAATTCTTCTTTCTGACCGTTTTTTATGAACCAAATACCGCCTATAACAGCCAAAATCAAAAGCGGCAACAATATTCTAAACAATTTTTTCTTGTTTTCCATAATAACTGACCTTTCCAGGGATATAGACTTTTTTCGCAGCTCATCTTATGCACTCACAAGAATAAATAAGCAAAAGCATTGAACGTATACCCTATAATAATTATACCTAAAGTTACGATTCCTACAAAGGTCCCCAACAACTTAGTTTTTACAACTTTTTCCAGCATAATCATGGAAGGAAGTGACAACGCAGTTACACCCATCATGAAGGAAAGCGCTGTGCCAAGGCCAACCCCTTTACCTACCAGTGCTTCCGCAATCGGCAGCGTTCCAAAAATATCGGCATACATTGGAACACCAACAAGTGTCGCTACCAGAACCGAGTACCATTTATCCTGACCAAGAACTGCAGAAATAATAGCCTCTGGAATCCAATTGTGTATCAAAGCGCCAATCCCAACTCCAATCAAAACATAACGCCAAACCCTTGTAATAATCGCCAGAGCCTGCTGCAGCGCGTAGTCCATACGTTCTTTTCCGGTAAATTCTTCCGGCTCAAACTCAACCCCTGTAGGCTTATTGCCGTAAACAAAAGGCTCAACATATTTTTCCATTTCCATTTTTCCAATGATAGTGCCGCCCACAACCGCAAGAACGAGGCCGACCACCACGTAGGCAATGGCGATCTTCCAGTTAAAAATACTGGCAAGCAAGATTACCGAAGCAATATCTACCAAAGGTGAAGAAATCAGGAAAGAAAAAGTTACGCTAAGGGGTAATCCAGCACTCGTAAAGCCTATAAAAAGCGGAATCGACGAGCAAGAACAAAAAGGTGTTACAGTGCCCAAGAGTGCCCCTAGCACGTTACCGGAAAAGCCATTAAACCTACCCAAAATCTTTTTCGTTCGTTCCGGTGGGAAATAGCTTTGCACATAAGATATGACAAAAATCAAAAACGACAACAAGATGAAAATCTTGATAACATCATAGATGAAAAAGTGCAGGCTGCCTCCTAATCTGTCAGCCATACTCAATCCTAATACATTTTCTACTAAGAGCTTTACCAGGTTGGAAAGCCATTCCATTTTCAACAATTGGTTGTTTAAAAAATCAAAAATGTTCATTACCTCGTCTCCTTTGGCTTCTGCGCAATAATTTACTTCAGCGCTCCGCTTTCAATGCGTTTTTTCAAATCCAGCACGTTTTCTTTGATAATCGCCGCCGTAGTCAAAAACGCTTGCTTATCTTTTCCTGTTGGATCCTCTAAGCCCCAATCCTCAAGATGTTTGCAAGGAACATATGGGCAGGTAACATTGCAGCCCATCGTGACAAGAATATCGATTCGCGGTAAGTCTTTAAGCAACTTGGAATACTGCGTTAAGTTCATATCAACGCCATGAAGTTCTTTAATAACACTGACAGCATCCTGATTTATCTGCGGTTTGGTTTCTGTCCCTGCCGAATAAACCTCGAATACATCTGAGGCAAGAATTTTAGCGATCGCTTCCGCCATTTGTGAACGGCAGGAATTGTGTACGCAAACGAAGGCGACTTTTGGTTTAGTACCCATTATGTTTCTCCTTTTATTTAGGCATCCCATTTTTTCCATAATATTTTTCTTTAAAATACAGCGCCGCATTTACCAAGGCAATCATCACCGGAACCTCAACCAAAGGACCGATTACAGCGGCGAAAGCTTGATCGGAAGCAATACCAAAGACCGCAACAGCAACTGCGATTGCCAGCTCAAAATTATTGCTGGCTGCTGTAAAAGCTAACGTGACAGTCTGCTCATATTTAAAGCCTTCCCTATGGGCAAAGTAAAAACTGAAGAAAAACATAATAACAAAATAAATTAAAAGTGGAATCGCAATACGGACGACATTTACCGGATTGTTAATTATTTCTTCACCCTTGGTAGCAAACATAATTACTATCGTATAGAGCAAGGCAATCAAAGCTAACGGTGAAATTTTAGGAATAAATACTTGTTCATACCATTCTTTTGATTTGCTTCTTATCAGGCTGAAACGTGTTAGAAACCCAGCGGCAAAAGGTATACCAAGATAAATAAATACACTCTCGGCAACGTCACTCATAGAAATATTAATATTCTGGCCTCCCCAGGAAAGTCCAAACCACTGAGGCAAGAGAGTTACAAAGAAGTAGATGTAGGCGGCATAAAGTAAAATTTGGAAAATAGAATTAAGCGCAACCAAAGCAGCACAATATTCATTATCACCTTTGGCCAGAGTATTCCAGACTATAACCATTGCTATGCAGCGTGCCAGTCCAATAATAATCAGACCTACGGCAAACCCCGGCATGTCATTTAGGAATATCGCTGCCAAAAGAAACATTAAGATTGGTCCAGCGATCCAGTTCTGAAACAAGGAAAACGTAAAAACCTTTTTATTCTCAGTCACTTTTCCTATTTCTTCATATTTTACCTTTGCAAGTGGCGGATACATCATGACAATCAGGCCGATGGCAATCGGCCAGGAGATGGTACCCGTGCTAAAAGAACCAATGGATTTCGCTAATGCTGGAAATATATAACCGCCAAAAACACCTAACGCCATTGCGATAAATATCCACAAAGTCAAAAATCTGTCCAAAAATGGTAGTCTTACTTCATTTTTCATTTGTTTGCGCCCCTTTGCCTGCGTTTACATGCATTTATTTAATCGGATTTTCTCTTATCCATAACTTCATAGAAATGCTTGAGGTTTTCAGGCATTATATATTCCTGCTCAGGCAAGTCAGCATCCAAGCTTGTGCCATATACAGCCCTGAGGATACCTTCTATAACCATAGCTGCAGGCGGCACTGTATATTCTTGACCTTGATAAATCCAAACTCTACAGTCAACTTCATCACCGCATAAATCACCACAAGATTCGCAAAGGCTTTCTTTAAATTCCATCTGAATATCTCGGCCATTGACACGAATCGTTGGCGAACTTAGGAATTTATATTCCTCTGCCAACTCTTTCGTATTTATGTTGATTTTATTTACCTTTACTTCCGTACCAGTAGTTGCAAGCACCTTGGCAACTTCACGAAGAGCCTCATCTAAACTGGACTCTGCTCCTTGACAACGTTCACAGACACTCAAATCAAGATACAAAAAGTCAATCACGACTTTCTTCTTTTCTTGTTGAGGTTCGCAGCAACTGCTTCCACAGCTACAACAACTTTTTGCGATTTTATCAGACATCTTCACACCTCTTTCTTGCTGCAGTTGCCAGCACAGTTTTGTAGCTTTTTGCCGAGCCATTCCTTGAGGTTAACTAAATCGTTATTATAAACTTCCAGTTCCCGCAGATTACCATAAACCAAACTATCAATGAACTTCAAACTATCGTCTTTAGATAAAGAATAATAAGCCCATTGGGCAACTTTACGGTCTTTCGTGAGACCAGCATTTTTTAGATAAATCAAATGTCTCGACGCCTTTGCTTGAGAAATCTGCAAAACTTCCATCACATCGCAAACACATAGTTCGCCTTCATACAATAGGTTAATTATTCGCAGACGCGTCTCATCCGATAGCGCTTTTAAAACATCCAAAAGTTTATCCATAAATTACGGCTCCCTTCAAAAACTATTATAAGCATATAATCGTTTAAACGATTATATGCTTATAATACATCTGATTTCCTAAAAAAACAATATGAAGTTTGCAACACACGTTTTTTTGAGAATTCTTATTTCATATTCCTCATATTTTTGCCATAAGGCAGGCTGAAAGCTTCTTCCTGTGGCATTTGCAAATAATGATAGGCTAGTTTTGCAGTCTCACCAATCATTTTCATACAATAGATTTTCCTTTCCTTGCCTTCCCAGTCATCATATTTGCTGCCGATTCCTTCGCAGGAAGTACAGCCATTTCTCTCCACAAACTCACTGACCAAAGCATTATAGCGCCTGTAATATTTATCGGCAATTTCCGATCCTCGTACAGCAGCATCTACAGCATAAGGATCTTTGCGCCCATAGACAGCACTATTAGCGAGGACTGCCGCCGAAAGCGCTCCGCAGGTAGCGCCGTACAGGCCGATGCCGCCTCCAAACCCAGTACACATAGCCACCGTTTCTTTTGCCATAGGTAAGACACCGGCACGAATCAAAGCTTCTAAGATACTTTCCGCACAATTGAGGCCGCTCTTATAGTTTTCAATCGCGTACTTACTTACCAATTCACTTAAATCATTGTTCATTACCCTTCCCCCTATCCAAAATTGACTAAATATAATAAATAATTACTCTATTCTGTTTTGCCGTTATCTTTTCCTGCCAAAAACAACAAAAAAGTCATTACCATCAAGATAATGACTTTTATCAATACACTTATCGGGTGACTATT
>JBOFWD010000020.1:0-4676 GCA_051653445.1 Acidaminococcaceae bacterium
TACTCACTTCACCTCGCCAATCAGGCGTTATCCGGATCTTATCGTGCATCGGCTGCTGCGTGAGTGGATGCATAATCCTGAGCTATCCGCCAAGCAAAGAGATAAACTGGAAACAGAACTAGATGAAATTGCGACCCATTCTTCGATTCGTGAGCGAGCCGCTGCAGATGCTGAGCGAGCAACTGTAGATCTCAAGATGGCTGAATATATGGCTGGACATATTGGCGAGGAGTTCGAAGGAACAATTTCCGGTGTTACGGCTTTTGGTATGTTTGTCGAATTGGCAAATGGCGTTGAAGGATTGGTACATATTTCCGGCCTCACCGATGATTATTATGAATTCCAGGAACAGCAATATTCTTTGATTGGTGAGCACACTCGCAAGGTTTATCGACTTGGTGATAAAGTTGTGATTGAAGTTCTGCAGGTGAATATTGCCGAGCGCAATATAGACTTCATTATGGCTGGGCAATCAGCACAAATGCGCGAACACTTGAGAGCCCAGCTTCTTGGGCGCAGAGAAGGACCTTCATCGCAAAAAAAAGCAAAAGGTGATAATATAAGCTTTTCTGCTAAAAAAGCAGCCGGACATAAAAAAGGCAAAGCAAGTCGTGGTAAAAATGTAAAAGGCGATGCTGGCATAAAGTTTGACAAAAGTAAACGCAAAAAGAAAAAATAGCGATATACAGATTGCGATAAACAACATTTAAAACAAGGTGGTGCGAACGTTGGCACAACAAGGCATCAAAATAGCAGCAGAAAACAGGAAAGCGCGCCACGATTATTCTATTCACGAAACATTTGAAGCAGGAATTGAATTAGTGGGCACGGAGGTAAAGGCGCTGCGCGCCGGTAAGGCAAACCTTAAGGATGCCTATGCGCAAATAACCAAAACGGCGGAAGTTTATGTATATAATCTCCATATAAGTCCCTATGAGCAGGGTAATCAATTCAATCATGAACCGCTCAGGCCAAGACGTTTGCTGCTGCATAGGGCTGAAATCCGACGTCTGATTGGAAAAGTAAAAGAAAAAGGATATGCATTGATTCCGCTAAAACTATATTTTACTCATGGCCTCGTCAAAATGGAATTGGCACTTGCTACCGGTAAAAAGCTTTACGATAAGAGGCAGTCAATGGCAGAAAAAGACGCTAAAAGAGAAATGGACAGAACAATGAAAGAACGCAACAGATAAACAGGAGGATTTGCATGAAGTATGAATTTGGCGAAGAACGCGCTAAGAAGAAAAAGCGTAATAGAATAATAGCGGCAATAACAGCAGTCCTTCTTCTTGCAGCAACCGGATTAGGTTATATGCATTATAATTCTAAGCCAGTTGCACCTACTACTAATTCAAATGCTCAGCAGACTGCTGATACTAAAGTTCAGGAAAAAGCAGAGACTAAGTTTGCTGAAGTAGAGCAAGTCGAAAAGCAAAAGACTGCTAACGAATCATTAAAGCCAATACAAGAAGAGCCTAAGAAAGCGGCGCAATATACGATCTTGATTGATAAAAGCGATTTTAGCTTAACCGTAAAAAAAGATGGGCAAATCGAAAAAATATACCCGGTTGCTATAGGTAAAAACTCTGGTCAAAAGCAGCAATCCGGAGATTTTAGAACACCGACGGGAAATTTTACCGTTGAAGAGATTATCGATTCTTCATACTGGAAACATGACTTCAAAGATGGTAAGGGCGAAATAGAAGGCGCCTATGGTCCTTGGTTTATATCCCTTGAAACAGGTTGGGACGGTATAGGGATTCATGGCACGCATGATCCGGCTTCAATAAGAACTATGGTTTCTGAGGGTTGTATCAGAATGAATAATGCTGATGTTGAAGAGTTAAAAGCTAAAATTCAACCAGGGACGAAAGTGATGATACAGGAATAACGGCTGAAACGCAGGCTATAAGCTAAAGGTCAAAAAGTTCACAAATAGTTTATTGTATTTTAAACAGTCGTATGATACACTAGTTACAGTAACTTATGTTACTCTTACAACCGGGGATGTACTGGTTTCGACGGGGGTAGGTGTGGCATGATAAGCGAGCCGGGGTCCCATCAGCCCGTGATACGATGGAACTTAAATTAAACGCAAAAACTGATTACGCTTTAGCAGCTTAATGCTAACGCTCTACCTCTCCTCCTCCCATGGGCGTGGATAGAGCGACAACTAGTGGGATACCCGAAGGTCAATTCTCGGAGACTTGCTGGGGAAACTTATCGAGATAGCAACTGAGCAGCCTGTCGTTAGGCGGCAAAGAAGCGAAACACCAAAATAGCGACTGCGCTCGGAGAAAGTCATGTTTCATTGCTTTCGGACAGGGGTTCGACTCCCCTCATCTCCACCAGCAATAATCAAACAGATGGTGGCGATAAAACTGTTTTGTCGAATAAATATGCTCCTGTTTTAACAATTTAATAAGACAATAAAAAAGCTATGATTCTTATGCCTTTGTGGCAAGAGATTCATGGCTTTTTTTTGTTTAAAGAAATATTTGTGTAAAAAGAAGGTGAAACAATTAAAAGGCAGAATGAAATAATTGTTAAAGTATATTTTAAGTTAAACGGTCTCTTTTTTTAGAGATATTTTTTTAAAAAGAACATTTTTTGTAATAATCAAAAAACATAGGAATTAAAAAATAATGTAGAAATATAAGAAGGCGAATTTGCTTAGAGCAAGGAGAATGGTAATGCAGTTGTATTTTACTTCCTTTGTATTCATTGTGTTATTCATAGCGCTTGTTTGTGAAAAAATCCCGGCAAATGTGTCGGTATTCTTAGCATTATCCGTTCTAACTATAGGTGGTATTTTGACGCCAGAGCAGGCGTTTAGTGGTTTTACGAACAAAGAGATGTTGACAGTAGCTCTATTGTATATTGTAGCTGCAGGATTTCATAAAGGTGGGCTTGGCATTTTGTTAGGGGAGTTAGTTTTTGGTGGGCAGGCAGCAGGCCGGATGACGATACTACGTCTCATGCTATTTGCGGGTTTGTTTTCTATTTTTTTTAATAACACACCAATTGTTGCGATTTTGACACCGGTAGCAGTAGAGTGGGGTTATAAAAATGGTATAGCACCAGGCAAATTGCTGCTGCCATTATCATATGCTGTTACATTTGGCGGAATGGGTTCGCTTATTGGCACATCCACTAATTTGGTGGTTAGTGGCTTAATGGATAAGCATGGTATTGGTGCTATGGGCTTTTTTGAAATTGGCTACATAGGAATACCGGTTGCTTTATTAGCAATTGGATATGTCGTGATATTTGGTTATCGACTTTTGCCTGACAGCGGCGTGGCGGAAGCCAAGCTCTTTGAACCGCAAGTTAGCAAGGAGCCGGAGTTGAGTATATTATCGGCTCGCAGTATTGCGCTACCGATAATAGTGTTATCCTTGACGGTTTTTGTTGTTGCTATTGGTTGGCTGCAGATGTTTCAGGCCGCATTGTTGGCAGCGGCTGCGACGATTATTAGTGGGCAGGTCAAACCCAAAGAAGCATTAAAATACGTTGAATGGAATGTATTAACAGTAATCGCCTGCTCTTTTGGATTGGCGATGGCTTTAGAGAAAACAGGTATTGCTGCTGGAATAACAGGGGGCATTGTCCATATGTTGAAAGACTTTGGCCCGCTTGCCGGTTTGGCGGCTATATTAACAGCTACTTGTCTGGTTACAGAGTTGCTGACCAATAATGCGGCCGCAGCCCTTATGTTTCCTTTTGCTGTATCGCTGGCACAGCAGTTTAATGTTGATCCCCGAAATTTTGCCATCGCAGTGGCCATTGGAGCAAGTGCCGGTTATGCTGTACCTATGGGGTATCAGACTCATATGATGGTATACGAACCGGGTGGCTATCGGTTTACAGATTTTTTAAAAATAGGTATTCCGTTAGATGTTGTCTATATTCTGGGGAGCCTGGCAATGTTTTCTGTCTTGTGGAATGTTTAAGGTCAATTATTGAGGAGGACTTTATAAATGGATAATGAGCGTCTAAATCGCTTGGAACAGCAAAGTATCTATATTATTCGTGAAGCATATGCCAATTTTGTAAAGCCGGGCATTTTATGGTCGATTGGCAAAGATTCTACAGTATTGCTATGGCTGGCGCGAAAGGCCTTTTTAGGAAGGTGCCCTATGCCGTTGGTACATATAGACACAACTTTTAAAATACCGGAAATGATTGTCCATCGTGACCGTATTGTGAAAGAATGGGGGTTAGAACTGATTGTAGGGGCAAATCAGCAAGCGTTAGCTAAAGGTATGCAACCGAATCAAGGTCGTCTGGAGTGCTGTGGAGCATTAAAAACTGAGGCATTTCGGCAGACTGTAGAGAAGAACGGTTTTGACGCCATTCTTCTTGGTATTCGCAGGGATGAAGAAAGATCGCGCTCCAAGGAGCGTATATTTAGTGTGCGCGATGTTAATTTTGAGTGGCAGTACAAAGAGCAACCGCCTGAGTTTTGGGGGCAGTATAATGTCAAGGTACCTCCAGGTGCGCATGTAAGGGTACATCCTCTTTTGGATTGGACAGAAGTAGACATCTGGGAATATATTGAAAAGGAACATATTCCTGTAGTAACTTTGTATTTTGCCAGAAATGGTAAAAGATACCGCAGTTTGGGATGCTGGCCATGCACTTCGCCCATCGAATCTTCGGCGACAACGATT
>JBOFWD010000021.1:0-6934 GCA_051653445.1 Acidaminococcaceae bacterium
GGAGACGATAAACATTGATCTCGCCAGAAGGTTGAATTATCCAGACGGAATTTTACCCTCAGCTTTGGCCCTGGATGGTCTGCACCCCGATATTAATGTCAAAAAGAAAATGGCAGCAATTATCAATGCTGATCTGCCTAAAATTTTAACTTCGCAAAAATAAGTTTAAGCAAATAAAATCCCATGAGAACGGTGACGTTCTCATGGGTTTGTTTTTTATTGCAAATTTTTAATTCGCCATATACAGCAGCGGCACTGAGAAAACAAGCATTATCACCAAACCAAGCGGCACACCGACTTTTGCCCATTCTTTGCTGGGAATATCAAGTTTATTTGCAGAAATGATGTTCGGTATATTGCCTAAAATCAACATGCCACCGCTTATCAAAAGGCCCATCAATATTGCGGTAATCTGTCTGTCAGACATCTTGTCGCTGATTTCGGCAGCAGCAAGAGTAGCATTATCCAATACAGCAGAAATCATGTTGATCCAATATAAAATCTCGCTCGGCAATCCAAGAATAAAACGGTCAATAACCGGTTTCAGCCCAGTACCCAAAAATGTAAGCGCCATCACAAAGAGATAAACATTAAAAGCACGGACGATTACATCCTTGTAACTTTCGCTTTCACTGCTTTTAGCGCCATCTCCCTCTGCCTCGCTATCTTTTACGAAAAAGGCGGCAAACAGTCCTAACGCAATAACCGTAGGTATGATATAAATGGCAAAATTTCTGAATAAATACCAAAAGTCAACGCCCAGCTTGGATACAACAATCGTTGCCAAAGGCTCACCGATTGGCGTAAGAGCTGAACCTAATCCAATGGAAAAACAGGTAATTATCGTCAAAGCAATTTCATTCTTGCGTTCAAGTTTTAAAACTCCAACTATTTCCACAAGAAAGAGAGCTGCGATAATAGCAGTAATAAGGCTTGATATTAATCCTAAGACAACAACAATAAGGAAAACCAAAACTTTATGCGGAATAACCTGTTGAATGCGGTGAATGGCTACAGATATTTTTTCATTATATTTTTTGAACAAAAGTCCAAAAACCAATACCGCCGCGGCAATCATAAAAGGTTCTTCCAACGCCTTCAAGAGCAACCCCATGCTCATTTGGTCTGAAACCAAAACGGATAAAACGCCCATACTAAAGAGGAAAATTTCCAGATTGCGTTCAATCTTCTTATTTGTAAAAGGCATTACCAGAACCACCAGGACTATCAGACAAAGGACGCTGTATACCATATTCCCAATCAAACTAGTCATCTCCTTAAATTCGGCTTTAAATACAAACGATATACTTATAAGCTTAATATCTGCGCGATCATTTGTGTTAATTAAAACCGATATGGTTTTCTTTTTTTATTTCAGGCACGTTCTGCCTCGCCCTTTTCTATGAGATACGCAACAACAGCGTCACCTGTAATGTTGACAGTTGTACGCGGCATATCAAGCACACGATCAATACCGGCAACCAAAGCCACACCCTCAAGAGGCAAGCCTACCGATTGCAACACCATGGTCAGCATAATAAGACCCGCTCCCGGAACACCGGCAGTACCGATGGAAGCCAATGTGCCTGTAAGAATAATAGTCATCATTTGAGCAGAAGTAAGATCTATGCCATAGATTTGAGCCACGAACAAGGCACAAACACCTTGATATAAAGCCGTTCCGTCCATGTTGACAGTTGCTCCCAGAGGAAGCACGAAGCTGGATATTTCTTTGGATACGCCCATCTTTTGAACACATTCCATATTTACCGGCAATGTTGCGGAACTAGAACAAGTAGAAAAAGCAACCAATTGCGCAGGCAGTAAATTTTTAAAAAAGGTAAATGGATTATATTTGCTGATAAACTTCAGCATAGCACCATACACAAACACCGCATGTAATAAACAGCCAAGATATACACAGACAACTACCTTTAAAAGCGGCAATAAGACACTTGGGCCATTCGCTGCCACAACCGGAGCGATTAACGCAAAAACACCCAGTGGAGCAATCTTCATGATCATATTTACTATCGCATAGCAGGTCTCAGCCAAACCATCAAAAAAATTGAAAACTGTTTGGGCACGTTCTCCAACAACAGCAATGCCACCGCCAACGAAAAGAGCAAAGACGATAATTTGCAGCATATTCGCTTTCAGCATAGCATCCATTGGATTACTTGGGAAAATATCTACGATAACCTGCATGATAGGCGGTGCTGCTTTAGCTGCAGCTTTTACTTCCGAACCAGGCATCGTAAGCCCCAGGCCAGGGTTTAAAACTGTTCCCAAAAGAAGGCCAAGAAAGATTGCAAAAGCGGTAGTGCCCAAATAATAAGCAAGCGTTTTAGTACCTATACGTCCAATTTTTTTAACGTCGCCCAATCCGCAGACACCCACAATCAAAGAAGCAAAGACTAATGGAACGATAATCATCTTGATCAAGTTTAAAAAGATAGCACCAAAAGGAGCAATCCACATTTTTGCAAAGGGTACGCCTTCGCTTCCCAGTCCCAGACCGGCTAAAACGCCAAGTACCAAGCCAATCAAAATTTTTGTTGATAAATTCATTTAATTTCCCCCTGTTTAAATAAATAATAATCTGTAACATTTCTGCTCTTCATTCGACCAAAAAATCGGATTATTGTTACATGTCATCTCAAAAAATGACAGTTTACAAATTTGACATAATTCAAAAAAATCCTCCTGCATTTTGTTATGTATACAATATTCTTTGTCATTGCTTTATCAATCTGCTTATAATTTTCTTTCATTGCAGATCATTTTCTGCGATCCAGCAGATCGATAATATAAATGCACAAACAGCAGGGGCACTAGTATACTAGTGCCCCTGCTGTTTGTTATTCTCTGCTTCCTCAGAAGCCAAGAGTCTCCATATTGTCTTGTTTTATTTATTTTTTTGCTTTGCTATGCCCGCTTTTCACAGGCGTTTCACTTTGCAGAACCGCTAAAGCTTCGTTAGTTCTTGCTACAAATAACTTGCGAACCTCTTCATTTTCACCCATGCCTTGAATGATAGAATCTACTTTAAAGCCTTCTTTTTCCAAAATGGATTTATGTGAATCCGGTTCGGAACCCGCCATGTCATTATTTGCATGATCACCGGCAACCATCATCATAGGAATAAGGGTTACCTTTTTAATTCCTTTAGCTTTTAATTGCGGAATAATAGTTTCAAGGTGAGGCCAACCTTCTACAGAATAAATGTAAACGTTATTCATACCAAGCTCATTCAATCTGTTTTGCATCACAGAATAATAAGCATTTGCCGGATGAGGAGTTCCATGTGCCAACAAAAGAACAGCATCTTTCTTACCGGTTTTTGGGAACTCTGTGCTAAATGCCTTCATAGTTTCAAGAATGTCGTCACGTTGACCTTCCTGTCCCATCCAGTACATGATAGGCAATCCATAGACCAACTTCTTAAATTCGCCTCTGTTTTGGTTGAAAACACCGGCGCTATAATCATACTCCATACCAGGAATGATATTCAAAGATGTAATGGCAACCCTTGTATAACCTTCTTCTTTTAATTGATTTAATGCTTCCTCAGGGGTAGGAATGGAGATACCTTCATTGGCTTTAATGCGATCAATAATAATATGAGAAGTAAAAGCAACAACTACCTTCGTACCAGGGTTGGCAGCTTTAATTGCATTCACCGTTGCGTCAATGTTTTTTTCTCTGGTTTCCTTGAAGGTGGTGCCAAAACTAGTAACCAGAATGGCATCCTTGTTTTCGAGATGCTGTAAAGCAGCAGGTTCATCCACCTTAACACCAATTTTTGAGGCCTGCAGAAGGGCCGGTGTTGCGGTTTTAACCTCTGAACTCAGTTGAAAAGCTGCTTGTGCCGATTGCATTCCCACACCTCCTAATAACGCAGCACAAGCAAGAGAAGCCAGTACCACTTTTTTAAAACCTTTAACCATAAATAAACACTCCCTTACAGATTTTTAAGTGAGCAAACTACAAAAATCCACTCACCTTTTATGAAACGACGTGAGTGGAAGTCATAGAAATAAAATTAAAATATGCACAAGAAATAAATTCTCTGCAAAACAATAATCCCTTCTCCATCACACGTGGATCAACAGTGATTGTTAAACGGGCAGTTCTCCTGACTTCGCTTCATCACTATCCTACCTTCCCGAAGAAATCTTCAGTGGCCTATCAGGAATCGCTCAGCATTACAGTGGCGGGACCGTAGCAGACTTTCACTGCTTTCTCTATTTAGTATAAAATACACCCGTTCCATCCATATTTAGTTTTCAAAAATTCAACTATGATTAAATTTCATTTCATAAACAAGCCAGAGCTTGACAGTTCTTAACTGTCAGTTTGCCTTCTTGTTGAAATTGTCCTTGTAAGCTAATAAAAACAAAAACCTTCCTGCAAAAACAGGAAGGTTATAAAAGCATACTAAGACATCTTAGCCACTTGCTTCACTTCCCCATCTCTCGCAGGTCAATCGCAAAACATCATCAGGCAGTTATTCTGGCTCAGAATCATCACTTACTTCGCCTTCCCAAGTCAAAAAACTCAGTGGCATATTGAAGTTTGCTCCTCTTTACAGCGGCGGGACCGCATCGGCTTTCAACCGATTTCTCTTTTAAGCATCTTTGCACCTGACTACTTAAATATTAAATTTACTTTCTTATATTAACATTGTCTCCTTTAAGTGTCAACGTCTTTCTAATCTCATATAATCACAAAAACGCTCCCGCTATCAATGAGCATCTCAGTTAAATACTTATCCTTCAAATAAACATTCCTTATGCTATAAATTTGCAGATAAATACCCCTGTCTATTTGGCATACTTTAAGGCAAGGTCTATCATACCATCATCAAAACTACCGGCATAAACCGTCCACCACTCAGTTGATTTTGTGCTGTAATCGAATTCCTTGTTATTGTAATCATAATCATGGTATTCAAGTTCTCTCATCTTCCGCGGGCTGGTCAGATTAACCTCATATCTGGCTGTTGATCTGTCACCTGCAAGATACCAATAGTCATAAGTATCCTTATCATACATGACCAATTCCCAAAAATACAGTGTATTGCCACTTCTGTAAACCGTTTCTGTATCAATATAGGTTCTCCCTTCCGGGAAATTCTTGTAAAAAATCCAATTGGTAGCTAAAGCAGTATTGGCAAACATAAACAAGAAAAGCATCAAAAATACTAAAATTCTTTTCTTTCTCATAATACAACCCACCTTTCTCGTCTATTATTTTACGCTCCAATTTTCGATAGCACCATCAGTTCTGATGTAACCCCAGTGGCCATGGAGTTTTACTCCAGCTAGCCCCGCCCATGAAAATTCCTGCGCTTCCTCATAAACCGGTGCAATGACTTCTTTGCCGGCTGGATCGATGTAACCCCATTTGCCCTCTCGCTTAACCGGCATCCTTGCATTGTGCCAGAGCAAACCCACTTCATCATACTTTGGTTTGACTATTTCTATACCATCCTTATTAATAAAACCCCACTTGCCATTTTCTTGCACAGCCGCCACACCCTCCATTAATCCCCAGATTGATAAGCTCTCATATCTGAGCGGCGTGACTTTTCTGCCACTAGCATCAATATAACCCCACTTGCCGCCAATCATAACCGGGATTAATCCGCCGCGCAGATAATTTATCTTTTCATATACAGGAGCAATTACCTCCACTCCGCTTTTATCCGTAAAACCCCATTTTCCGTTTTGTTTAACCGGTATAAGCTGATCAAAAGGATAATCTACACCTTCATATTTTGCAGGAACAATTTCCTTACCTTCAAGATCAATCATGCCATATTTGCCGCTAACTGAAACTACCGCTACCCCTTCATAAAAGTTGTCAGCAGAATCATAAATAGCTGCCAAAATCGTTTTGCCGTTTTTATCAATATATTTCCATTTAGTAAATAGTCTAACTGGTGCAAGCTCTCCAAAAAAGTCGCCCGCTTCCTTATAGAGCGGTTTGATAACTTCTCTGGCATCAGTATCAATATAACCCCACTTATCATCCTGCGATACCGCAGCAAGGCCATTAACAAACAACCACTGTGACGTTGCTTGAAACTTAGGTTCTATGACTTCTATTCCTCCCCCATCAATAAATCCCCACTTGTCATTGCGTTTTACTGTAGTCAGTACCTCTTCAAAACCCCAGTTATAAATTTGGTCATATATCAGCTTGCCAATTTCTTTACCGTTTTTATCTATAAATCCCCATTTGCCATTTTTCTTTACCTGCGCATAATTGCCTCTGAAAAATTGTGCTTCATCATAGATAAGGCTTACTACTTCCTTACCGTCTTTATCAACAAAACCCCATTTGCCGTCAACCATAACTTTGCCACGATCATCCACGAAATTTGTCGTTAAATCATATATCGGTGCCACAATTTCTTTGCCAACCCGGTTGACGTACCCCATTTTTCCGCCGCGCTTGCTTGTTGCCAAGTCCTCATTATCAAACCAGCCGAATCCGCCAAGTTCATCATAAACAGCAGGGATAATTTCCATGCCATTTTTGCCGATATAACCCCACTTTCCATTTATTTTCACCTTAGTCATGCTTTCGCCATAGTAGCCTATATCGTCGTATTTAAATCGGCTTTCCTGCGCCAAAGCACCAGTATTCATTAAAAGAATCAAAAGCGCAATTAAAATGACGCTCAAACGCTTTTTGTTCATCTCTTCGCCCCCTTTGAAGTCAAAACCTTCATCTTTTCCCGGTTTCTATCCTCTTTCCTTCATTGTATTATTTCAAAATAATAATAGCAATCTGTTTTTCTGAAAATTATAATTATTTTTCTTTGCATAAAAAAAGCCTGATATGAAATCAGGCCGGCTTTCCCTACAAAAAAAATCACCAAGATATATGTATCCTTACATGTTTTTTCACTTTTTGCTTTTTA
>JBOFWD010000022.1:0-1961 GCA_051653445.1 Acidaminococcaceae bacterium
AATTCAAAAAGCAATTGATGATACTGCGTCCCCGAGCAGTGCCAACTTTGGAAAATCAGTATTCATGCCTCGAGGCCATTTTTATGTAAAAAACACTATTAACTTAAAAAAAGGTACAAAAATATTTGGCGCCGGAAAAAATATTTCCGCAATCCAGCAACACCAGGATTTCAAAATAGATGGCAGTACCTTTATAGTTGATACCGTCAATGATAAGAATGCCAATATTGTAATGTCGGATTTTGCAATATTACGACAGGAGGCTTCAGCGGCTAAAGGCTTGACCAGCAGCAAATATGTCTCGATGCTGCGTGTGCGCGGCAACAACACTGTATTTCGCGATATTCAGTTTGCGGGTATTGAAGATAAACAAGATAATTATTATTTAAATCCAGAGGTTATTTTTTCTGATAATGCCGGCGGGAAAATTTATAATTTAGCAGTTAATACCAATGTGCGGGCGGAATCAGGCGGCAACATTCATGGTGACTATCGCCGGGTATTGATTGATAAAGTAACCAATCCTTTAACCATCTATCAATGTGGCGTTAATAATACTGAAAAAGCTTACATGCTGGAAATAAGGGATTCTGCTAATGTTACAATATATGCAATTAAATTTGAAGAGCAAAATCAATTGCTGAAAATTAAAGACTCCGCTAAAATTGCGATAACTGGTGGTTATGGATATTTCACGATTGTTGATAATATTGATTCCATCATTACTATTGAGAACTCCAGCAAAATTTATCTGGCTGGTATAGGCAGAAGCAGTATGCGAAAGTACGAAGAGCGTAAAAACAAGTTTTGGCTAATAAATGGACAGGATTTGCTTGCTGACGATTATGACATTATACTCTATAAGTCAGACCAACTATTTCCGCAACCAAAAACGGAAGAATTGCTTAATGACGCTGGTTTAGAAAGAGGGGCGGTTAGCTGGCAGGCAATAGGGAGTGCCACCATTAAAGAAGAATTTAATTTTGTTCATCAAGGTTCAAGGTCTATAAAGGTTGCTCAGCAAAAATCAGCTGATAATGGCATTGCTCAAGATATAACAGACATTTTGCAAAAGAATGGGCCGGGAAACTATGATGTAAGTGCTTGGATTATGAAGGGTTTTGACACTACCATCGCAAGGTCCTCGAATAAGAAGTCAAAAGCTGAAGATTCAAAGAACGATGCTGAAAAACAGGCAGCAGCCAAAGCTTTAATTAAAATTGAAGTGAAGCATGATGGTACTACGGAATACTATACTTTAGATGATAAAGCTTTTAACTATTGGAATCGTGTTAGTGGTAGTGTAAACTTGTCATGGAAAAGGCTTGAATCTGCGAGGATATTGATAGCTCTAGCTGAGGCCAAAACGGAATATTATATTGACGAAGTAAGTTTGTCCAAACAAAACAATGTTGAAAATATTAAGGTTAAACGTAATAACAACAAATTACCAGGATTTTTATTATTTCTGTTGACGGCAGTTACAGTTGGTGGTGCATTAGTCGCCTATAAACGATTTAGAAAATAAGAAAATACAAGTTCATTCAATATTTTTTGCTATGCAGAGTTTTGTGGCATATGCAACATTTGACAGATGATGACGCGTATAGTATCGTTCTAGGTATAGAAGAAAGAATGATAATTTAACGGGGAGCACATAAAAAATGAAAATGGACAAAAATTTGCGGGAATATTCATTTTATGCTACTGCAACAGGGATAATGATTTATCTTGGAATTGCCATGATTCAACATATTGATGATATATTAAAAATAATCAGTGAAATATTGGGATTGTTGAGCCCACTTATTATTGCTTTGGTTATAGCATATTTATTAAAACCGGGTGTGCAGAGAATCGAAAAAACTTTGGAGTGGAGCAAATTAGTAAACAATGCTGCTTATAGAAGAACATTGGGCATTGTTTTGATGTATTTGTTTGTAATAACCGCTTTTTTTGCT
>JBOFWD010000023.1:0-3046 GCA_051653445.1 Acidaminococcaceae bacterium
AAAAAACCTTCCGCTGTTTTTTTCACACGGCTATCACCGCCCAGGCCGATGGAACGCATGTGGAAAGCTCTGACAGAAGTTGGATATCCAGCTATTTTTGCTCCCCTGTTTGCCAATAGCGGTCGCCCACAACTCCAAAAGGCAATATCGGTTGTCGTCCCGCCAACATCTAAAGAAACCGCATTAATATCCGGTGCATCTAAGGCTGCAATCCCCAAAACGCTTGCCGCCGGCCCGGTAAAAACCGCTTCAACAGGTTGCTCCAACGCGGCTGCCAAAGGAATTGTTCCGCCATCAGCTTTTAAGATCTGTACTTGTGCTTCAATATGTCTTCTGCGAATACTCTCTTCCACCTGTACAATAAACTCCTGAAATTTATTGTAGACAGCGGCAGAAAAATAAGCAGAATTCGTCCTTCTTACAAAATTCAGGTCTCCTGCTATTTCTGAGCCCATAAATATTCTTTTGAAGCCAACTGACTGTAATTTCAAGCAAAGCTGCTGCTCGTTCGTTTGATTGCGCACAGCGAATTTACCGGATACAGCAGCAACTTTTTTAGTTACAGAAATATCTGCAACTACCTTTTCATCAATAGAAACACCCTTGATTATTTTTCCTCGATGGTCAACGTATCCCTCTGCCAAATAAGGTTCAGTCGGAAAACAACCTTTTGTGGACATTCCCGGGCCTGCCATGACCGCCAAAAAAACAGGGTCTGTTTTACCTTCGGTTAAAGCATTGGTAACAATCGTACTGGAAACAACAACACGGCTCACGGCCTCTGGTTTGTTGCCGACAAGCACAACGTCCAAAGCCTTAAGAATGCCTTGCAGCACTTCTTCCTGTGTCGTATTTACTTTTGCCTGTTTTATTATTTTCCCATTATCGATAAGCACAGCATCTGTAAAGGTTCCGCCAACATCGACACCTAAAAGCATAAATAACACCTCTCAGAGTTGTTCCTGTTTCACCCATACCATAAATTAATTCAATATCAATTGTAAAAAACCTGCTGAGAGATTTTCCAAAAACACAACATTTTAACCTGCATTGCGAAATAACCATAAAAAAACCGATACTTTCAGATTTACACGCCACATATTGAAAATGCAGCGCAACTGAAAGTCCCGGTTTATGTTTTTATACTATTGTTTTCTGTAGTTCTTGATAATTACGATTGGTGTCTTTTGACTAGCATTACCAAACGGATTGTCAATCAATATCCTGGCAACCACATCGCCGTCAACACCTTTAGACACGCCCAATACACAAGAACGCTTCAAGTCGTTTACGTCTGCAACAGCTGCCCCATAGGCACCGGTCGCCTTAGTAATAGCCTCTGCAACCTGCGATGGCCTATCGGGACCATATACAATATGTTTGTCATATGGTGGCATCGTGCCGGTTACATCGTCAATAAGTTTAGCCTGCTCGCCGCCCATACGGTAGAATACCCCTGCAACGCCAAAACATTTTGCTATCGCACCGCAAATAACTGCAAACAGCACTCTGAACTGACCTTCAACCTCAATTAAAGACTGCATGCTATGCCAACCAGCTATACTACCTTGAGCAGGAAATAACTGAGATAATACTTTAGCGAGAAAACAAGGTTTGAATGATTCCGGGCGTTTTGCTCTTCCCTGCGTAATAGCAACAACACTTTCTGCAACACAGACAACATCACCGGGTCCAATCTTTTCTGCCCCATACTCTTTTATTGCTTCAACTATATCATCATGAATAGTAAGAATTCTGGTAGGAACAGGAACTATTTCATATTTATCTGCCACTTTCGGCACCCCCTACCAAGTTTCTGATTGTTTCCCCGTTTATGGTTAGGAAAACTTTACGGATATATATATTTTTACGTGCTAAACCATTGTAGTAAATGGCAACATCCATATCAACCATTTGCTGCAGCGCTTCTTTGATATTCATGCCATTATTGGCAACAAAGCGCAATGTAAGTATCAGTTGACACTGCATATCAGACTTTAGAATCAACGCTTCAAAATAATTGTCATTACGGCGGCGATTGCTTGTCTCTACATGTCCAAAAACAGTCGCTGCGCTGAACTGTTCCTGCGGGAGATACGGGCGGGCAAAGACATCAATAATTGCCGCATCCTCACTGCCACGATTAATCATCGGAAATTCAGTGGAAAAAACGGCCTCTGTGTCGGAAATTTTTTCTAACTTTAGCGCAGTTTTTTTCTCCACCATTATAGTAGTATCATCTGTACCTTTGAAAAATGCATAAATACAAATCAAAATAAAAACTAATACAAAAAAAACAACTGTTCCACCTAAAATATAAAGAAGCATGCTTACTGGTTCCTACCTTTCGTGTCCTGCTCATATAATGATGCGATTCTGTCATAATAATTATTACTTAAACGGGTTATTTCCCCCTCCTGATTAGTAAAAGCATTTGTCGTTCTGCCAACAGCAAGAAGTACACCATCAACCTGACGAATTATTTCATAAGAAAAGGTCATCTTGACTTTTGTAAATTCTGCCATATTTGTTCTTATAATAATCTCATCATCGAACCTGGCCGGAGTTTTATACTCGCATTTTATCTCCATCATTGGGAAAATATATCCATCTTTGATTAAATCAAGCAAGCCAACGCCTGCATTACGCAAATAGGCTGTTCTCCCCATCTCAAACCACCGCAAATAATTGGCATGATGCACAACTCCCATCATATCAGTTTCAACAAAACGTACGCGGTCTCTGACTTCAATCACGATATCTGTCTCGCTTTCTTAATAAAATTGCCACCACAACAGTATAACACTTTAGCGTTTGTCGCTCAACCGTAAGAATGCTAAAAAAGGCGGCCAACAAAAGTGAGCGCCTTTTTTAATTACTCTGTCGCATAATTGTCAAAATAACCCTGGACCAAAATCACTGGCGTCCCTTTGTCACCGCTGCCGCTGGTAAGGTCGCACAAACTGCCAAGCAAATCCGTCAATTGACGAGGCGTGGTACCTAGTGACTCTTCCCTACCAGCCATATCCTTTGCTTTGCCGTTAAT
>JBOFWD010000024.1:0-4342 GCA_051653445.1 Acidaminococcaceae bacterium
AAACAAAAAGAAGCCGAATTATTTAAGATTACGGTGAGATTCCGGAAAAATCTTTCAGCCGATATGATTGTCCGGTATCAAGGCAAAGATTACCAGATCCAGCATATTGCAGATCCTTATATGGCGCACGAAATTTTAGAACTGCATTGTATCATTCGGACAAGGGGCGCTGAAAATGGATGAATTTGATATGTCGGAACTTGAAAAGTTTGGCTTGCAGATCGGCACAGTCGCGAAAACTTATCCGCTAGTTTGTGAGGTTCATTTAAAAAAAATCGGCAATAAATTTAAAAAGATCGTAAAACAAAAGTCGCCGGACAGCGGCCGAGACCATAAGGGAAAGCTTAATAAAAGCTGGAAATCAAAAGTTGACATTGATCCGATGTCTATGCAGGTAGATATCTGGTCTACTTCGCCGCATTTTCACCTTGTCGATAGAGGTCATAAGATTATTGACAGCAAAGGCAAAGTTAAGGGATTTGTGCAGGGAAAGCATTTTCTTGAAGCTACGGCACAGGAAGTAGATTCCGAAGTTGTGCCGGTGCAAATGGCGCTTTTTGTGGCCGAGTTAAAAAAAGAAATAGAGAGTTGATTATATGCTTAGACAGATTGATATTTTAAAAGCGGTAATTGCTTTGCTTAAAACAAAATATCCGGCAGAAACCACCAGTTATTACACTGATGAAATTGTAAACGGGTTCAAACAGCCGTGTTTTTTTATTAAATTAATCAAAAGCAAATACACCGAAACAAAAAACACAAACAGTAATAATTTAAGCATTATATTAACATACTACTCAGACGCTGCAAAGAATAAGCAGCTTATTTTTTTAGACCTTGAAGATACGGTAAACGAACTTTTTGGAACTGGCTTTAAAGTATCGGATAGATTTTTGCATATTAAATCAGTCGCAGCCGAAAGAATCGGTGAAGATAGCGACATACTGCAGCTGACAATAGCAATAAATTACCTTGATTCCACCGGCTATGATGGCAGTGCAGGATATGATTTGATGCAAGAATTAAATATGGCTTATAAAAACAAAAATTAAGGTATATAACTATATGCATTGACCTCTAAAAGTCGCTTAGAAACGATTCTACGAGGTCATTTTTTTATGCAATTTTTCATATTTTGAAAGGATGATTACTAATGGCAAATTTAGGATTGCCTAGCATTACAATTGCGTTTAAATCTACGGGTATTACAGCGATTGAACGTAGCCAGCGCGGTATTATCGCGCTAATCTTAAAAGAAACGAAAGTAGCCGCAGCCGAAGGGGTTGTAGGCAATGCAGCATTATTTTCTGGTTCGCCGCACATAATTTATACAACTACAGATATTCCGGAAGGGTTGACCGATGCGAATAAGGAGCAGATTGAACTTGCACTCATTGGCTATCAGACTTCGCCGAAGCATATTCTTGTTTATGTACAGGATGCAGCTGCTAAGAATTATGATGATATTCTTGTTGAACTTGAGCATGCGCGCTTTGATTATTTGGTTATTCCGGAAATTAAAGATGCTGAAGTCACGACAATATCAACATGGGTCAAAGGCATGCGGACCATCAAGGATAAAATGGTCAAGGCTGTCCTGCCGAATTGTCCGGCCGACAGCGAAGGAATTGTCAATTTCACGAATTCGAAGATCGTTACAAAGGCCAAAGTATACACGACAGCACAGTATTGCAGTCGGATTGCTGGCATAATCTGTGGAACACCAATGAAAATTTCCTGCACCTTTGCGCCCTTGCCGGAAGTTATTGACTGTGACAAATACACCAAAGATCAAATGGACACAAAAATCGGTAATGGCGAATTGTTCGTTATGTTTGACGGAACTAAATTTAAAATCGCGCGTGGAGTCAATTCCTTTATCACAACGATTCAAGGCAAGGGCGACCAGTTCAAAAAAATCAAGTTGATCGACCTTTTCGATATGATTCATGATGATATCAAGGATACAGCAAATGAATCCTATATCGGTAAGTATGCCAACAGCTATGACAATAAATGCTTGCTTATTTCTGCTATACAGGGCTATTTTATGCAGCTTGAAATTGACGGTTTGCTGGAAAGAAACCAGAATGATTGTTACCTTGATTTGGCGAATACTTCTGCTTGGATTCTTTCGAATGGAAAGGCTACAAAAGCAGAACTTGCGGCGATGAAAACGCAGGATCTGAAAGAGTATAACACGCAAGACAAGGTTTTTCTGTCCGCTACAATTAGCGCCCTTGATGCGATTGAGGAAATCACGCTTAATGTCTCCGTTTGAAGCTAAAGCATAACAATTTAATAAGTTTTAATAGGTCGCCTTTACCGGCGGCCTTTTTATTTTGCAAAAAAGAAAGGTTGATATAAATGGATGGTATGAAAGCACAGCAGACGATGAACGGCAGCGAAGGGGAAGTCTGGATCGACGGCGACTATATGGCGCAGATTACAGAGTTTAAGGCCGCTGTAAACCTCAAAAAAGTGGCCGTGAATATCGTAAAAACTAGAGCAGATCAGTTTAAGGTCGTCGGCTGGGAAGGTAAAGGCAGCTTAAAAATGAATCATGTTTCGAGTTACATGGTCACAAAAATGGCTGAAAATATCAAAAACGGCAAGCAAACAGTTTGCACTATTATCAGTAAATTGTCAGATCCAGATTCGATTGGTACAGAACGTATCGTTATCAAAGACGCTACGTTTGATTCTTTGACTTTGGCAGACTGGTCGGCAAAGAAACTGACAGAGGAAAGTTATAATTTCACTTTTACCGATTTTGATATCTTGGATAGTGCGACTGAGTAAAAAAGTACACCTTGTGTACTTTTCTTAAAATCTAAAAACCAAAAGGATGATATAAAAATGTCTTTGATTGATAAACTTTTACAGGCTGACGTTAGAAAACTGACGGAACTGCCTACAAAAAAATATGAGGTTAAACGCCTTAGTAAAGAACTTAAAAGCAAATTTGAACTTGAATTGCAGGCTATTCCGGCACAGAGATATAGCGAAATACAGCGTAATGGGGTTGAAATGAGTGCCAAAGGCGGCGTCAAAAATATCAAATTGTATGATATGCAGACCTTAACGCTGATTGACGGAATTAAGGAGCCGAGCCTAAAAGATAAGTCTTTGCTTGCGCATTTTAACGCAGTTACACCAAAAGAATTGGCCGGAAAATTGTTCCTTGCTGGTGAAATTGCTGATATTTACAACGAAATTAACGAATTGTCTGGTTACGAAAAAGACGAAGAAACTGACGAAGAAATAAAAAACTAATTGAAACCGATTGGGAAAGCCAGTTACTTTATTATTCTTGGCGTTTTCATGGGAAATTGCCGAGCGAATTGTATTGGCTACCAGTCGGTGAGAAAAGAATTTTATATGGCTTTGTACGTTATGAATTGGAGCAGCGGAGCAACGAAAACCGGCCGCAGGGAGACGGTGAAAATTAATGAAAGTAATCGACGCAACTATTCGCTTAATCGACCGGTTTACTCCGACTTTGAAAAATATCAATAAACAGATCGAACAGCAACAGCGTGCCAACGAAAGCATGGCAAAAAGCGTACAGCAAACGGGCAAGGCAATGCAGGGATTAGGCGAAAAACTTCTTCCTGTTAGTGCCGCAGCCGTTGCTTTTGGTGCTTACGGGGTTAAGGCTTTTGGCGACTTTGAGCAGGCGATGAACAAAGTCAAAGTTAAACTTGATGAATCCGATTGGGGCAGATTTGACGAACTGAAAGAACAAGCGAAACAGTTATCTACGCAATATGCTTATAGTGCTGCAGAGATAGCCGAAGCGCAAGAAAATATCGTAGCAGCCGGTTGGAATGTAAATGCTGTATTAAGCGCAACGCCAACAGTCATGAACTTGGCTGCTGCTGCTGGGGTAGATATGGCAACAGCTTCGAGTATTCTAACGGATAACATGACAGCTTTTGGTATCGCGGCCGAAGAAGCAAACGGCTTTGCCGATATGCTTGCAGTTACTGCAAACGCGACGAATACAAGTATACCCGCAATGGCAGAAAGTTATAAGTATTGCGCATCTGCAGCACGGGCTATGGGTGTTGATTTAGCAGATACCTCTGCTTTAATCGGTATGCTGGCTAATAGCGGTATCAAAGGATCAGAAGCAGGCACAAGCGTCAAGGATATGTTAGAGCGCTTGGCAATTCCAGCGCATCGTGCAGAACTTGAAGCACTCGGCGTAGTTGTCAAAGACACAAACGGCAATTTTGTCGGTATGCGTAGCGTGCTGGATCAAACCAGAAATGCAATGCAAGGCATGGATCAATTGCAAAAGATGGAAATTATCAAAGAAGCGTTTGGCTCGACAGCA
>JBOFWD010000025.1:0-28250 GCA_051653445.1 Acidaminococcaceae bacterium
AAAGGTCGCGTCGGAAGAAATGGCCAAGCAATCAAACGGATAAAAAGCGAGGAAGAATATGCTCCGCAATCGTTTTGTTTTACTTCTGCAAGGACTCTTTTTGTGCGGCTTTCTGACAATTGGCGCATATATTCTGAGCATGTTTCAGGATTATAGCACACAGGCTTTTCGGGAAAAAAGTTTATTGCAGCTGAATTATGCCGCTAAAACGCTTAATGAGAGACTGCCTGATAATGCGAGCCAACAAAGAGTGGAGGCAGAAACAGCTAAAATTGCTGAGGAATTAAAAATGAATTTAGCAATTGTAGATGCCGTTGATGCAGATTTAAGTGAAGCGACAAGAGCCTATCTATATGGCCAGGGCATGGCGATTCGGACCGATACCGCTAAGCAGGAAAGAACTTTATATGCGAGCAGGGAAATAGGTTATGACAGATTAGTGCTGCAAGCTTCTTTTCCCATGAACGCGGTTGAGGCAGAATATGACAAAATGCGTTTTGCGATTTTGGCAGGACTTTTATTGTCTATGCTTCTCCTAACCGGTTTGGCGAAGTATCTTGCCAAAAAGATTGCTCAGCCTGTGGAGGAAATAGCCGGGGCTGCAGAAAAAATGGCTCAGGGGGATTTATCAATACGTCTGCAACGTAATGTTGCAGGCGAATTTGCCGTTTTATCACATGCTCTGAATACGCTGGCTGATAGTCTTTCTGAGAAATCAGATGAGATTTTCCGGGAAAAAAAGAAATTGGAATTAATAATGAAGAATACCGACAATTCGGTTATTACCGTTA
The DNA here is from genome assembly GCA_051653445.1 of Acidaminococcaceae bacterium. Classification (GTDB taxonomy): domain Bacteria; phylum Bacillota; class Negativicutes; order Acidaminococcales; family Acidaminococcaceae; genus RZYP01. The sequence goes on from JBOFWD010000025.1 coordinate 792, forward strand.
ATAAGAATGGTTATATTGCTGAATGCAATGACCAGTTCAGATATTTATTTGGAGAAGAGGCGGCGGGGCAGCATTACCTGCAGGTAATCAACAACGTTGCACTAGAAGAACTTTTGGCAAACTGTTTAAAAACCGATGCGCCTGCCAGTAGGAATCTTACCGTCAATTCTCCTCATGGCAAGCGATCATTCCAAGTGTTTGGCGCACCTCTAAGAGCGGTTTATAGTGATGTTCCCAGCAGCGTCATGTTTGTTTTCCATGATATAACGGCATTGCAGGCAATATATGAGAAGCAGTCAGAATTTATTTCCAACGCTTCGCATGAGTTGGCAACACCTTTAACAACAATTAAAGGGTTTGCTGAAGTGTTATTGACCGAAGATTCCCCAATGGACCCAGAAGTAAGCAGGAAGTTTTTGAATATTATTTTGCAGGAAAGTGAAAGGATGCAGTCACTTTTGCATGACCTATTGCAGCTGGCAAAACTTGATTCTGAAGAATACCGGAAGGGCATCAAGCTTGAAACTTTTTGGCCGGCAGATATTATAAATAAAGTGCGGGAAGAATTCTCACCTCGGGCGCAGGAGAAGCATCTTTCGCTTGAAGTGGTTTTTGAAAAAGAACCTGTGGCTATTGTTGCCAATCAGGATTGGCTGAAACAAATTTTGGTCAACCTTTTGGAGAATGCCTTGAAATATACTCCGGAGGCAGGCAGCATAAGCCTTCGCTACAATAATGATGATAAATTTGCGATATTTTCAGTCTGCAATACCGGAGAAGGTATAAGCCAACAAGACGCTTCAAGAATATTTGACCGGTTTTATCGCATAGATAAAGCCCGCACACGCCAGATAGGCGGTACGGGCCTTGGTTTATCAATTGTGAAATTTATTGTGGAAATGTTTGGCGGACAGATTACTGTTGATAGCCGTCCGGGTGAAGGGGTGGCTTTTGTATTCACGGTTCCGCGTGACTTGAAAAGTTAGTGCTATTCCAAAGTCATGACCTTGACGATGCCTTCAAGGTCAAATACTTTGTTGTCCAGCAAGGATTTGATGCGCAGTGTAAGTAAAGTGTGCTGCGCAAGGTCAAGCGCTTTTAACAAAGCAGCTTTAATTTCCGGCGTAAGATATTCAACGCCCCAGGCATCAAGGACATCAAGAGCACAGGAACGTGGCCAGTCGTAGAGGGAAGTTAAGGCAAGTATCAGAAGGTCTTCGCCGCTGCCGGGCCTGGTTTCCAAAGCCTTAATGATTGGCGGCAGGGCATGTTCGTCTTCTTTATAACTAGCAAGATGTTGACGGGCAAAGTCAAGAATTCTTTTATAACGCTCGTCATCATCGGTGGACAAGAGATACTCATAAAGCTTGGTTGCCAGAGGATTTTTATCGAGTAATTCTGCGAGCATATCCCAGATATTGATATTTAATGCATAAGCGAAGTCTGCAGCGAGAAAGTTAATGCTGCCGTCGGGATTAACGAGTTTGTCTTTAATTTCCGGCAGCCAATCTTTGCTGTAGATTATTTTTTCTGCCATGCTGATCAAAAGGTGGCACTTATTGGCATCCAAAGTTTCCCAGCGGCTTTCATCTGCAAGTCGCTGCAAGTTGTTCGAAAGATTAATAACACCTACCAGATTTTCTATGGAGTCAGCATATTTTTCTGCATGCCGCAGGATTTCTTTCAGCAGACCGTGGGTGTTGATTATAGCAAGGTCATTAATATGGTCGCTTTCGGGATCAATGTCCAACAGATATTCAAGGTAGTTGTTTAAAGACTGCAGAGTGCCCTGGTATAATTCTTCATCAATGTTTGTTTTCTGCAAGGCGGTCAGCATGTTGCCTTCTTTGATACAGCGCAAGGCAATAGCCGGATAATGCACTTCGATTTCACTTCCGTGTTTGAGAAGCCAGCCTTTTTTGTCTGCGGTATCATACTCGGCAGCTTCCATTGCGTGCACTCGTCCCCAACCATAGGTTGTTTGGATAATATCCCATAGATTCAGTTCCCCCTCGATGTGGCTGAGGTGGAAGGCAAAAATAACAAAATAAGTAAATTCGTCGCAGCGCGCAAGGATGCGTAAGTCATCTTTGAGTCCGGCATGGTTGCCGTCAGCCAGTTCATCAATGCCAAAAAGGCCGCAGAGGACAATCGCAAATTTTACAGCTTCTCTGCTGGGTGCTTCGTAAAGCCATTCCAGCGCAAGTTCCATAAAGTTTTCCGGAAGCTTTTCCTCATTTTCCAGTTTAGCGGCCAGACTTTCACAGTAAGAAATGCATTGTGTGAAGGCGACTAATTGATATAAATTGTCACGTTTCTTCTCGTCAGGAAGATTAATATACTCTTTGATCGACTTGTATACGGCGTCCATGATGCTCTTGTCATCATGGTCCGTCGACATAATGACGAAGGCATCGCCTGCACCAAGTTCGACACCGATTGATGGGTTAATAAAGGAATATTCGCCGCGCGGCAGGTTGTCGCCGGTGTAGAAACCATCTTCATCTATATGTTTTTTTATATACTGAAAGATACTGTTATCCCTTTGCCAGGGACGGGTTTTTATTTTCATGATAAATCCTTTCCAAAGAGGTTTGCTAAACTATTATAACACAAATAAGGTTTATTTTAGCCGTGAAATCTACGTGCAAGTGACTTATTCTAATGTTTGTTGTGGCATAGCCAAAATTGAAAACGGGCCTTAATACCTATGTATTAAGGCCCGTTCTTTCGTATATCGGTTAAGCTGGTTTTATTTCATTGCTACCTGAGTGTTGATGTCAATTTCAAGCAAACAGTCTCCGCTTTCGATTCTGCTGGCTGGAGCGACATGAACCTGGGCAACGATGCCGCTGAGAGGAGAAACTATAGTGGTTTCCATCTTCATTGCTTCAGTAACAACGAGCGGGTCGCCTTTGGTTACGCGTTGGCCTTTTTCTACAAAGACTTTAACAACAGATCCGGAAAGAGTAGCGCCAATTTCGCCTGGATTGGTTTTGTCAGCTTTTTTGCGGGAAATGCCTGTTGCCTTGATGTTTTTATCTTTCAGCTCGATTTCACGGGGCAAGCCGTTTAACTCAAAGCTGACGGTGCGTATGCCGTCATCATTAGCGGCGCCGATATGAATAAGGCGGATTACCAGGATTTTACCCGGTTCGATTTCCACGTTTACTTCTTCACCCGGAGTCAGGCCGAAGAAGAAGGTCGGGGTATCAAGAACAGAAACATCTCCGTATTGATTAATGAATTTCACCCAGTCGGTAAACACTTTCGGGTATAGGCAATAAGAACTTACTGCTTCATCGGTGGTAGGGGCACCAAGTGCTTCCAACTCGTCTTTGACTTTGCGGAAATTTACGGGCGCTAAGGTATCGCCAGGGCGCCCTAAAACAGGTGTCTTGCCCTTCAAAATGATTTTTTGCAGCGTTTCCGGGAAGTTTTGGTAAGGCACGCCAATCTTGCCCTCGAAGAACTCAATTACGGATGTTGGGAAGCTTAGGGTATCTCCTTTTTCATAAATATCTTCTTCAGTGAGGTTGTTTTGCACCATGAAGAGTGCCATATCACCGACGATTTTTGAAGAAGGAGTAACTTTTATGAGATCACCGAACATCATGCTGACGGTATGGTACATGGCTTTGATTTCTTCCCAGCGTTCGAGAAGACCAAGTGCTGAGGATTGTTGTTTCAGGTTGGTGTATTGTCCGCCCGGCATTTCATGCACATAAACTTCCGGGTTCGGGAACAATTCTGTTTGGTCAGCTGCTTTGTAATAAGGACGGACGGTTTCCCAGTAACGGGAAAGTTCGTTCATCGCGTTGACATCAAGTTTAGGCTGACGCGGATTGCCGGTAAGCGCATAGTAGAGGCTGTTGCCGCTCGGTTGGGAAGTGCCGCTGGACATGGATGAAAGTGCGGTGTCAACAATGTCAACGCCGGCATCAATAGCCCTGCCACAGGTGTAAATGGCATTGCCGGAACCTTCATGGGTATGCAGGTGAATAGGCAGATCAACGGCATCCTTCAAGGCTGAAACCAGCTGGTAGGCTGCTTCCGGTTTCAAGAGACCGGCCATGTCTTTGATAGCGATAATGTTGGCTCCAGCTTTTTCTAATTCTTTGGCCATGGTCACATAGTAATTTAAATTGTACTTGTCGCGGTTTGGGTCAAGAATGTCACCGGTATAGCAAAGCGCTGCTTCGGCAACCTTGTTGCAACTGCGTACTGTATCGATAGAAAGCAGCATATTGTCGAGACTGTTCAAACTGTCGAAGATGCGGAAAACGTCAATGCCGTTTTTCGCCGCCAGACGGATAAATTCTTTGACGACATTATCAGGGTAACTGGTGTAGCCGACAGCATTGGCTCCGCGCAGCAGCATCTGGAATAGGATGTTGGGGACTTTTTCGCGGAATTGGATCAGACGATCCCATGGACTTTCATAGAGGAACCTGTAGGCAACGTCAAAAGTTGCTCCGCCCCAGCACTCAAAGGAGAACAGGTTAGGCAGTTTTGCCGCAGTTGGTTCGATTACTCTCAGCATATCGGCTGTACGCAGACGGGTGGCGAAGAGCGATTGGTGAGCGTCACGGAAGGTAGTGTCTGTGAAAAGCACTTCCTTTTGTTCTTGCAGCCATTTGGCCAAGCCTTCAGGTCCCCGACTGTCCAATATTTGTTTGGTGCCGCCTGGCATTTCGCCTTTGACATATTTTGGCATGTTCAAAGGACCAAAATCAGGTTTAGGCTGAACGCCGACATTAGCATAACCATTGACGCTGGTCTCTGCAATATAGGCTAACAGTTTAGTTCCGCGGTCCAACGGTTTTTGGAAGACGAACAAATCATTATTTTCGTCAACAAAATTGGTATCATAGGAACCTTGAACAAACTGCGGATGCGTGAGCACGTTTTCCAGGAACTGGATGTTGGTTTTGACGCCACGGATACGGAATTCTTTCAGACAGCGCAGCATCTTGGAAATAACAATTTTGTGCGTTAGGCCCCAAGTGGTTGCTTTAACCAGCAGCGAATCGTAATACGGGGTAATAACGGAACCGGTAAAGGCATTGCCGCCGTCCAGACGAATGCCGAAACCGCCGCCGGAGCGATAGGCGATCAGTTTTCCTGTATCCGGCATAAAGTTATTGGTAGGATCTTCTGTCGTAATACGGCATTGGATCGAATGCCCGTGGCAATAGATCTTGTCTTGTTCCGGAATGCCGATCTCCTCGCTGTGTATGGAGTAACCTTCGGCGATTTTGATCTGGGTCTGCACGATATCGATACCGGTAATCATTTCCGTAACGGTATGCTCAACCTGGATGCGCGGATTGACTTCTATGAAATAAAATTTGTTGTCAGGCGTAGCAAGGAATTCTACGGTTCCCGCACTTACATATTTAACATTTTTCATTAATTTGACAGCGGCATCGCAGATTTCTTTGCGGAAGTCGGGGTCAAGGGAAAAAGCAGGCGCAATTTCAACCAGTTTCTGGTGACGTCGTTGGATGGAGCAATCTCTTTCATAGAGATGAACAATGTTGCCCTCTCTATCACCGATGATTTGCACTTCAATATGTTTGGGGTTCTGCAGATACTTTTCCAAGTAAATTTCATCACTACCGAAAGATTTTAAGGCTTCTGATCTGGCACGATTATAGGATTCTTCAAGCTCGGCATAGTTGTTTACCATACGCATGCCGCGGCCGCCGCCGCCGTTGACGGCTTTAATCATAATCGGATAGCCGTATTTTTCTACAAAAGCTTTTACTTCGTCCAAACTGCTGACAGTGCCATTGCTGCCAGGAATCATGGGGATGTCAGCTAGCTCAGCTTGTTTGCGCGCATTTATTTTATCACCGAACATAATCAAATGTTCAAGATCAGGACCAATGAAAATCAGACCTTCTTCTGCGCATCGTTTAGCCAATTGGCTGTTTTCCGAAAGGAATCCATAGCCGGGATGAATGGCGTCAACTTCATGCTCGCGGGCAATTCTCATAATGTCTTCGATGTCCAGGTAGGCTTCAACAGGACCTTTGCCGGCACCGACCAAATAAGCTTCGTCAGCTTTGTTGCGATGCAGTGAGAGCATATCTTCTTTTGAATAGATTGCTACTGTGCGAATGCCAAGTTCGTTACAAGCACGGAATATGCGGATGGCAATTTCACCGCGGTTGGCAACCAAAACAGTTTTAATTTTTTTCATTGTTATACCTCCTATGGCCTAACTTAATATATTGTATAAAATCTACACAGGGTTTACAAGCGTAGAACGTTAAGTATACAAAATTCATAAAATGAAGAAAAAAGAAAAATAAGTGTAAACAAAAGCCAACTTGCTTTGCAAAGCAAGTTGGCTTGTATTTTCAAACAATATGTAGGCCAAGAGCTACCATGGCGAGACCGCCGATAATGCTCAAAGCAAGGTATAAGAATCCGCTGAGAGTTTGCTGCGCTAAAAGTTCAAAAGCTTCCAGACTGAAGGTGGAAAAAGTGGAAAAGCCGCCCAGAAAGCCAGTAATGACAAAAAGTTTCCAGTACAGAGGCATTTCAGGATGACGCAGGCAGAAGGAAACCATCATGCCTATAAAAAGGCAGGCAAACATGTTTATGGCTAAGGTACCATAAGGGAAAGCACTGCCAAGTTTATCATGTATCAGCAGGGAGAGAAAATAGCGGCAAAGCGAACCGACCGCTCCGCCTAAGGCGATGGCAATGATATTGGCTGCTAGCATTGGTTCACCTTTTTCTTTATGCTTTCGAAAGTTTCAGGGCTGATGATATGTTCTATACGGCAAGCATCTTTGGCAGCAATTTCATGAGGAATGCCAAGAATTTTTTCTAAAAAAACAGTTATCACAAGATGGCGTTCCAAAACACTTTGGGCCTTTTCCAAACCGCGTTCTGTCAGAACAATATTACCGTCAGCTTCCATTAAAATAAGATTTTCACGCCTTAAAATGGACATGGCACGGCTGATACTAGCCTTGGAAAAATTCAGTTCAGCAGCAATATCAATGGAACGGACATAGCCTTTCCTTTTTTGCAGTAATAGGATAGTTTCGAGATAGTTTTCGCCAGATTCCTGGATAATCATACTAAAGCCCCCATTTTGAGAAAAATATGACTTTATTTCCATCCATTTTAACATAGCGAAAGAGAATAGTGCAATTAGGAACATAATTAGCAAATTCACTAAAAATTTACAAAAATAAACCTTGACATACATAGTTAATGTTAGTAAACTGACAGCATGAATTAGCTTAGGCTAACCAAAGGAAGAGGGGTAATTATGTTAAATACTGCCGAGACCTATGAAAAAGAGTTTTCTTTGCGGGGAATGATTCCTGCATCAATGCTGGAAACCGGACGCCCTATGAAAATTGTCCGTATTCAGGGCCGCGATAAAACAAGAAGTTTTTTGACGGGGTTAGGTTTCACGGAGGGAAGTGAAATTACAGTTGTTTCTGAATTGGCAGGCAACGTAATTTTTAAAATTAAAGATGCCCGCGTTGCTTTGGGTCGCGAAATGGCTAGCCGTATTCTGGTTGGATAAAGGAGATAATTATGAAAACATTAAAGGAAGTTAATACAGGTGAAACAGTTATTGTGAGCAAAATTAATGTAACTGGCAGCGTTAAGAGACGTATCATGGATATGGGTATTACTAAAGGTGTTTCGGTTACGGTACGCAAAGTTGCTCCGTTAGGTGACCCTATCGAACTCAACGTCAGAAACTACGCTGTTTCTTTACGGAAGGCTGACGCGGAGAATATTGTTGTTGAATAACAGGGTGAAATCTGTTTTTTTAATGTATAGTTAGCGTATGCTAACAAGAGGAGGCAAAAATGAGCAAGACTTTAGCTCTGGTTGGTAATCCTAACTGTGGGAAGACAACCTTGTTTAATGAATTGACTGGAAGCAGCCAGTATGTAGGTAATTGGCCAGGCGTAACTGTTGAAAAGAAAGCTGGCAAACTTAAATGCCATAGTGATATTGAGGTTATGGACTTACCGGGTGTATATTCCTTATCACCCTATACCTTGGAGGAAGTGATCACCCGCGACTATTTACTGGAAGAAAGGCCTTCCGCGATTGTTAATATTGTTGATGCTTCCAATCTGGAACGCAACTTGTATTTAACAACGCAAATTCTGGAGTTAGGCATTCCTGTGGTAGTGGCTTTGAACATGATGGATATTATAAGAAAGAACGGCGACGAAATAAATATCGCTAATCTTGCAGGGGAGCTGGGCTGCCCTGTTTATCCAATTGAAGCGGCGAATGGAGTCGGGCTCGCAGAAATGCTGAAGGAAGCTATAAGCCTTGCTGAAATGAAAATTAAAACTTATTCTTTGCCTCTCTTCAAAGGAAATCTGAATAAAACGCTTAAGGAAATAGAGAGCCTTTTTGATGATGAAATCCCGGAGCATCTCAGAAGTTGGTTTGCCGTCAAGATTTTCGAACGTGATGAAAAGGTTTTGACCAAACACAAGATGTTCCACAATATGAGAGTGAAAACTGAGCAAATAATTACGCAATACGAAGACGAGGTTGATGACGATGCTGAGAGCGTCATTACTAACGCTCGTTATGAATACATCAGCTCAATTATTCACCGCTGCATTACCAAGAAACGCAAATCTCATGAATTGAGCACTTCCGATAAGATCGACAGAATACTCACCAACAGGATATTAGCGCTGCCGATTTTCTTTTTGATCATGTGGTTTGTTTATTATGTTTCGATTCAGACATTGGGCGACATGAGTACAGGTTTTATGGAAGATACCTTTGCGGCAATCAGCGATGGCTTGGGTGGCGTGATGGAAGACGCAGGGGTCTCAGCAACACTGCAAAGTCTGATTCTTGATGGTATTGTTGGCGGTGTTGGCGCCGTGCTTGGTTTTGTACCGCAAATCATGATTCTCTTCTTTTTCCTTTCCTTCTTAGAAGATTGTGGTTACATGGCGCGTGTAGCGTTTATTATGGATAGGATTTTCCGCCGTTTCGGACTTTCCGGCAAATCTTTCATCCCGATGCTGATTGGCAGCGGTTGTTCAGTGCCTGGCATCATGGCCAGTCGTACAATTGAAAACGAGCAAGATAGAAAAATGACGATTATGCTGACACCTTTTATACCTTGCAGTGCCAAAATGCCGGTCTTTGTTCTTTTTGCTGCAGCACTTTTCCCGGAACAATCTTGGGTAGGGCCTTCCATGTACTTCTGGGGCATTGCCATGGTTATTTTCTCAGGGATCTTGCTAAAGAAAACCTCTACATTCGGCGGCAAACCAGCGCCTTTTGTCATGGAACTGCCGCAGTATCATATGCCTACAATGAAGGGTGTTATGATCCATATGTGGGAAAGAGCGCGCTCATTTATTGTTAAAGCTGGTACGATAATATTTATCGCTTCCGCACTGGTCTGGATGCTGCAAACCTTTAATTTTTCACTGGAAATGGTAGAACCCCAAGAGAGTATGCTGGCAAGCATAGGTACCGCAATAGCACCGATTTTCGCGCCGATGGGGTTCGGCACCTGGCAGGTAGCCTTCGCGGCAATATCCGGATTTCTTGCTAAGGAAGTTGTTGTTTCTACTTTTGCTATTCTGGCCGGCTTGGGTCAGGTAACTGAGGAGGATCCAAACCTTATTCAGGTAATGCAGACGCTGTTCACGCCAGCTAGTGCCTATGCTTTCATGGTTTTCACTCTGCTTGCCTCACCTTGTTTTGCTGCAATTGGCGCCATCAGAAGGGAAATGGGCAGCTGGAAGTGGACTTTTGCTGCTCTGGCTTATCAGACTGGTCTTGCCTATGTAATGGCAATCTTGATTTATCAGATAGGCAGCAGAATTTAATTTAATATGAGAAAAAGCGAAGTATCGTTTATCGATACTTCGCTTTTTAGTGTTTGCTCAGGCAAAACGTTTTTTGGCTGCCAGTACTTTTTCTAAGACAGTAGCTATCATGCCGGCGCAGAGCGCGGTGTAGAGCATGCCTGGTGCAGCTGCTAAAACGAGTGGTATGGCCGCTTTGCCGACAACAAAGCTGAGGCAGATGCGGGCTGTGAAGGTGGCAATTGGTCCGGAAAATATGTAGAAAAATTTGTTTTTGCCACAAAAATAATAGATGATAGCAACCACGACGCGGAAAATCATAGCGATTAGTACATTGAAAACATTTTGTGTTCCTAAAATCAAACCTACCATGCTGGAAATGATACCGGCTGCCAAATATTTTTTTATGCCGAAGACGCCGCAGATGGCAACAGCGACTGGCGCGGATAGCTGAAATTCTGTGCCGGGAAATAATCCTGGTAGTTTGAAGGAACCGCTTACGGTAATAAAAACGGCTAATAATGCGGTTTCAGTAAGAAGTTGCAGTTTTTCACGATGCAAGATGGTAACACCTCTTTGTTAACGTTTTTTGAAACATGGTTTACGTTAGCATTTTAGTACTCTTTCACCATGTTGTCAACCTAGAAAAACGCTTGGTTAACCAAAAGCAATTTAAAAATAAAAAGCGTGTATTAAAGAATTGCTTGCCAGGGGGTAAAGAGAGACTTGCATAAATAATTTCTTAGTGTAGCTTTTCAGAAAGTATATCCTCATGCTAGAATTAGAAGGATAGAAAGAAGGAAAATGATGCTGCCTTTTATAAAGGAAAAAGAAACTGCCTGGGACAGGCTCAAAAAGACAGAAAAACCGATAGTATTATATGGTATGGGCAATGGCGCAGATAAGATACTCGACTGGTGTGAAGCTAACGGTGTGAAAGTTGCCGCTATCTTTGCCAGCGATGATTTTGTGCGCGGGCAAATTTTTCGCGGTTACAAGGTTTGCAAGTATGCAGATGTTGCGAGCCAATATCAGGACTTTTTGCTGATTATCGCTTTTGCCAGTGAGTCGCCGTTTGTTCTGGAACATTTCTTTGCGCTTGCGGATAAGCATGAAACTCTGGCGCCTCACTTGCCGCTTTTTGAAGATGATGAAGTGGTTGATTTCAGCTGGCTTACAAGATATCAGGAAGAATTATTGAAGGTTTATACCAATTTTGCTGATGACTCATCACGGGAAGTATTTGCTTCTACTCTCAATTACAAGTTGAGTGGCAAACTGGTATATCTGCAAAATATCACCACTCAGAGAAATGAAGACTGCCAAAAGCTTTTTCAGTTTGGCAAGGATGAAACTTATTTGGACTTGGGTGCCTATGATGGTGATACGATTAAAGAGTTTCTCGGCTACATTGATTTTTCTTATAACAAAATAATTGCCTTGGAGCCAGATAGCAAGAATTTCAAAAAATTGCAGCGTTTTGTGCAGGAGAACGGACTTAAAAATACCTATTTGCTTAATAAAGGAATATGGAGTGAAGAATGTTCTCTTAGTTTTACGGGCAGCGGCGGCAGACAATCTGCCCTGCATACTGACGGTAAAGCAGAAGTTTCAGTTGATGCGGTTGATCATATAATGCAAGGCAAGCCGGTTTCTTATATGAAGCTTGATGTGGAAGGCGCAGAATTTGAAGCTTTAAGCGGAGCCGCTGAAACAATCGCAAAATGGGAACCCAAATTATTTGTAGCGGCCTATCACCGTGACAATGACCTATGGCGCTTACCATTATTGTTGTGGCGTCTGAATAAGAACTACAATATTTATTTACGAAAGCATCCCTATGTGCCGGCGTGGGAGCTTAATTTTTTGGCTGTTACAAAGAGCGACACCCAGGGACAATAAAAGTCCATAGTGGATACAAAAAGTCCCTTTGTCGCCTGGGAGAAGAAAGTTTTTTTCGAGAGGCTATTTTTCAAGAAAAAATGCGAAAAAAATTAAAAATGTGTAAAATTTTTTCCAATTGTAAGCAGGATTTTGAACTGCTTGGGCGAAATTTATAATGCAGATTGCAAAAACACACAAGGGAGTGGATGTTTGTGAAAAAGGCAAAATGGTTGATTGCTACTGCGGCTTTGTTAGCAATGGTAGTAGCAGCAGGCTGCGGCGGCGACAAAAAAGCTGCTGACACCAAGGGTGGTAGTAAGGTGAAAGGCGATGTAATGGTTTACACTTCTATTTATCCGGATATTATTGATAATATGTGCAAACCGAATATTGCAAAAGCTTTTCCGGAAATGAAAGTGTCTTGGTTCCAAGGTGGTACTGAAAACGTTATTACCAAGATTACAGGTGAGATCAAAGCTGATAAAGTTGCAGCGGATCTCCTGATGGTTGCAGACCCTTCTTATTATCTTAAACTGCAAGGCGAAAAACGTCTGTTAAACTATGTGTCTCCAAACATGAAAGATGTTGTCAGTGCTAAAGACAAAGATGGTGCTTGGACTGCCGTGCGTATTTCCAACATGATTATTGCTTATAATTCTGACAAATTGAAACCCGAAGATGCTCCGAAAACTTGGAAAGACCTCACTGACCCAAAATGGAAGGGCAAAATTGCTATGCCTAATCCAATGCTGTCAGGTACAGCTTATGTAGCTGTTGGTGCTTTGGCTGACAAATATGGCTGGGAATATTTTGATCAACTTAAAGCAAATGATATTCATGTTGAACAAGGTAACTCTGCAATCCAAAACAAATTGCTGACCGGCGAATATGCTGCTGCCATGATTTTGGAAGAAAACGTTCTGAAACTTGCTGCTACCAAAAAAGAACCATTGAAGGTTGTTTATCCTGGTGACGGTGTTATCGTAGTTCCAAGTCCGATTGCTATCATGAGCACTACTAAGAATCCTGATGGTGCAAAAGCAGTTGTTGACTGGTGGCTGTCTAAAGAAGGACAACAGGCTGTTGTCAAGGGCTGGATGCATTCCGTTCGTGCTGATGTAGAACCTCCTACAGGCGCTCCGGCACTCAAGACTTTCATTGATAATGCAGTAAAGATCGACTGGAAAAAACTTTCTGAGCAAAACGCTCAAATTAAAGAACAGTTCCGCATGAGGGTAATGGAGTAGTTCCTTCTTTTATTCCAAAACACTTGTTTTAGAGAATCAGGGACCGTCATATAACGGTCCCTGTTTTCCGGTTTTTTACCAGGTTTTAAAATTTTGTTTTACACCGGCAAAGGAAGAGGCCGGGGAAAGGAGCTCCAGTGGGCTTGATCTCAAGAATTAACAGTAAACTGATTGTTATCTTAATTTCAGTGCTGTTGTTGTTTTATTTCGTTGTTTTCCCTATGGGAGTTTTGGTTTTTGATAGTGTCTACCAGAACGGTCATTTTAATTTTAATAATTATAAAGTTGTTTACAGCACTATTGTTAATTGGAAGGCACTTACAAATACTATAGAATTATCATTGATGGTTATGGTAGCCAGTGTTATTATTACCTTTCCATTGGCTTGGTTGGTCGGTAGAACTGATTTGCCCGGCAAAAAGACATATCGTACATTATTAGTAGCCAGCTATATGATTCCTCCTTATGTAGGTGCAATTGCCTGGGTTCAACTTTTGAATCCAAGCGTCGGTTATTTGAATCAAATTTTCAAGTGGGCGTTTAATTTGCAGCAGGCACCTTTTGATATTTATACCTTTGGTGGCTTGGCCTGGGTTTTGACGCTTTTCTATTCTCCTTTTGCTTTTATTACTATTTCTCGTGCTATGGAAAAAATGGATCCGACTTTGGAAGAAGCCGCGAGGGTCTCCGGTGCTTCACCGCTCAAAACTTTGGTTGATGTTACGCTGCCTCTCATGGCTCCAAGTATACTTGCCGGAGGATTGCTGGTATTTATTGCGGCCGGTTCTTGCTTTGGTATTCCTGCCATTGTCGGCATGCCTGGAAATATTGAAGTTATGACTACACGTATTGTTACCTATATCTATATGGGGGATGAAAAAGGTATTCGCGATGCAACTGCGCTTGCAACTTCTTTGATGTTGCTGGCTAATTCGTTGCTGTTCTTTATGACATGGATGCTTGGCCGCAAGGATTACACCACTATCAGCGGTAAGAGTACCCGCCCTAATATTGTTGAGCTTGGCAAATGGAAATGGCCGGCTTTTATCGGTGTAGGTTTTTATGCGATGATAGCGGTCATTATTCCGTTGCTTTCCATTCTTGTAACTTCTTTGCTGAAGAGCATGTCAAAACCGGTTAGCCTTGACAACCTCAGCTTTGAGAGTTGGATACCGGTTCTTACAAGTGCCCAATATATGGAGAGCATTTGGAATTCTGTTGTTTATGCTGTTATTGCGGCAACAGTCGGTACGCTGCTTTCTGTCTTTATCGCTTATCTGTCGGTTAAAACGAGTGTTAAGGGCAGATCATTCCCGGATCTGCTTACGATTATCGGCGGTTCAACGCCAAGCATTGTTATTGCATTAGCTCTCGTTATTACGTTTTCAGGCAACTACGGCTTGAATCTTTATTCCACAATGTGGATTTTGATAGTCAGCTACCTTGTTAAATACATGACGATGTCCGTCAGAACGATTGCGGCTTCACTGAGTCAGGTACATATTTCTTTGGAAGAAGCTGCGCTGAATTCCGGTGCCAGCTGGCTGAGAACATGTAAGGACATCATCCTGCCGCTGATCGCACCGTCTGTTATAGCAGGCTGGTTCTTGATATTTATGCCGTCATTCTATGAATTAACCATGTCATTGCTTTTGTACAGCGGCGACACGAAAACAATCGGTGTTTTGCTCTATGAACTGCAAACCTATGCCGATACTCAGAATGCTTCGGTATTGTCTGTTATAATCCTGGGCATTGTTTTGCTCGGTAACATTATCCTGAACAAAGTAAGTAAAGGAAATGTGGGAATTTAATTAAGGAGTGGGAAAATTGGCACAAGTACGCATTGAACATATTTTTAAGCGATTCGGCGGAGTTACCGCGGTTAATGACTTTGACCTGACAGTGGAAGACGGCGAATTCGTATCTATTCTTGGCCCTTCCGGTTGTGGTAAAACGACAACACTAAGGATGGTTGCCGGTTTTGAAAGAGCAACGGAAGGCGAAATTCATATCGGAGAACAATGTGTAAGTTCTTCTGTGAAGAATACATTTGTTCCACCTGAAAAACGTGATATCGGTATGGTTTTCCAGTCTTATGCTGTTTGGCCGCACATGACTGTACTAGACAATGTTGGTTATCCTCTGAAAATTCAAAAGGTGGCCAAAGAAGAACGTATCAAACGCGTTAAAGAAATGCTTGCTTTAGTACATCTTGATGAATATGCTGAACGCTATCCCCATCAATTGTCCGGTGGCCAGCAACAGCGTGTAGCTTTGGCGCGTGCGTTGGTTGCCCGTCCGGGGTTACTGTTGTTGGATGAACCACTTTCTAATCTTGATGCCAAGCTTCGTGAAAGCATGCGTTTTGAAATTTTGGCGTTGCAAAAAGAATTGGGCATAACAGTTGTATATGTTACCCATGACCAGGGCGAAGCCATGGCAATGAGCGATCGCGTAGTTGTTATGAGCCGAGGCGTTGTACAGCAAATAGGTGCTCCGCATGAAATTTATACAAACCCTGCTAATAAGATGGTTGCGGATTTCATTGGCTTGGTCAATTTCCTGCCAGGATCCATTGCCGACGGTCGTGTTCATATTGCTGATATGGCGACATCGTTGCCTAATAATTCGAAGCTTACCGGCGAAGTTACTATTGCGGTAAGACCGGAGAATATCACTTTGTCAGCTGAAAAAGGCACGATGCAGGGTGTATTGACTCATCGCTTCTACCTTGGCGATGCTGTTGACTATCGTGTAAAAGTTGGAGAAGAGATGGTTCGTGTTATTGTAAAGGGTGCCGATTTGAAAAAATTCAAAGACGGCGAGACTGTTTACCTGGACTTTGATAAAATCATGATTTTTGATAAGGATTAATTCAGTAAATTAAAAACCAGCTGCCGTGAGGCAGCTGGTTTTTTGTTTTCTGCTGGACCGTTAAGTGATGTGTGAATACTATTATTTAGCTTATGTATGTTATAATGGAAGCAAACTAACTAAAAGCAAAGTAGGCAAAGCAGATGGGGAAAAAATACATAGCGTTGGTAGCGCTCCTAATGGCTCTTATAATTATTGGCGGCTGTGGCAAGATGAACCTTGAAGAAGTGGAAACTTTTAAAGTTTACAGCGAATTGCCGGAAGAGATTACCAATGCTTTTATAGAAGACTTCGCAAAAAACCATAAGGGAAAATTGAAAATAGATATTGTTAAGGCTGCTGATAAACAAGGGCCGGCGCGTATAGCGGAACTCAAGGAAATGGATTTTGATGTTTGGCTTGGAGGAACGGCTGAAGACTATTTTATCGCTGATAACAAAAAAATGCTAAAGTCGTATGAAGCCAAAGATTTGCGCAATATTCCAACAGGTCTCAGGGATAAGCATGGTACATGGACGGGTCTTTTTACTACTAACCTGGTTTTTTTATCCAATGAGAAAGTTTTGGCAGAAACCGGTACAGAAAAACCTGCAACATGGTCAGATTTATTGGGTGAAGGCTTATACAGGAAGATTGTTATTTCGGAACCCACTGTGAGGCAGGGTGGCTACAGAATGTTGACCACTTTTTGGCAGCTTTATGGAGAAAAGAACTTTGACGAATATATAAAAAATCTCAAAGTGCAGGAATTGTCCTATGCCGCTAATGATAATGCTGCGATTGAAGCGGTGCGCAAGGGCGAGAAAGCGCTTACGGTTGTCACGCTTGATATCGCTATGGCTGCTGTCACAAAAAGCAACAATCTTCTGATTAGTATACCGAGTGATGGAACTTCACGGAAGCTGCTAGGCGTCGCTATTATGTCCAACACTAAAAAGGAAGTGCTGAGCAGAGCTTTTGTTGATTATCTTATTTCTGATAAGGCCAAAAAGGTTTTGGATAACTCGGATTATTATGCATGGCCTTTGACAGATAATGTTGATGACTATACATGGGGCAAACCTTATACGAATGTTTTCCTGGTTCATGATGATTTGAGATGGTGCGTTCTCAATGCTGATGAAATTATTGAGAAACTGAAAATAAATAGAGAAGAAAATAAATTGAAATAGTTTCTGGCAGGAGTAATTGTTTTTTTGTAGAAAAGTAGCATCGTAGTTTCTGTTTTGACAGAAGAGTAGAATGGGAGGATGGAAGAAATGATGAAAAAGAGTTTGAAAGGGCTTGCCATAGGTGCTTCTTTAGTGGTGACGCTGGGATTATTAGCTGGTTGTGGCGGTGAGAAAAAGAAAGAGGACGGCAAAAAAATCGTCAATGTAGGAATAATCCAGTTGGCCGAACACAGTGCGCTCGATGCTGCCAACAAAGGTTTTGTAAAAGGCTTGGAAGATAATGGTTATAAAGAAAATGTAAATATAAAATTTGACAGGCAGAATGCGCAAGGTGACCAATCTAACTTGCAAAATATCGCTAATCGTTTTGTCAGCAACAAAGTCGACTTGATTTGCGCGATTTCAACTCCTGCCGGTCAAAGCGCTGCCAATGCAACCAAGGATATTCCTATTGTTGGTACTGCCATAACTGATTATGTGGCGGCTAAGCTGGTTGCTTCTAACAACGAACCAAAAACCAATGTTACCGGTACTACGAATATGAATTCCATTGATAAACATATTGATTTAATGTTGAAAATTGTTCCCAACACTAAGCAAATTGGTGTTATTTATAATACTTCAGAAGTCAATTCGCAAGTTCAGGTGCGGGTTTTAAAGGAATTAGCTGCGGCTAAAGGACTGAGCGTCAGAGAGGCAACAGTTACATCAGTTAATGATATCCAACAAGCAGGGCAAAGTTTAATTGCTGCCAATGTTGATGTTTTTTATGTCCCTACGGATAATGTCGTGGCTTCCGGCATGCCTGTGCTGGCTAACCTTGCAAATGAAGCGAAGACACCGATTATTTGCGGTGAAGCAGCAATGGTGAAAAATGGAGGACTAGCAACTATCGGTATTGATTACTACAAATTGGGTGTGCAGACAGGAGCAATGGCAGCCCGTATTCTTGATGGTAAAAGTAATCCCGCTCAAATGCCTATAGAGTCACAGAAAGAGTTGAAGACAACTGTTAATGAAACTACAGCGGCTAAACTTGGTGTGAATATTCCTCAGGAAATTCTTCAAGGGGCAGAAATAGTGAAATAAAAACTATTAATCAAGATAAGGCAATAAATTTATTTTGCAGCATAAAAGATTTATGTTAAGTAAGAAGGAAATAAATGTTTTGTGTCGAAGTTTACTAAATTGTTTTGCTGCTTAAGCGGCAAGGACGAAGGAAATGTAGAATGGGAGGATGGAAGAAATGATGAAAAAGAGTTTGAAAGGTCTCGCTGTAGGTGCGTCTTTAGTAATGGCGCTGGGACTGTTAGCTGGCTGCGGCGGTGAGAAAAAAGCTGCACCGGAGAAAAAGATGGTCAAGGTAGGTATTGTGCAACTCGTGGAACATAGTGCTCTCGATGCTGCCAATAAGGGGTTTGTTGACGGTATGGCCGCTAATGGCTACAAAGAAAACGAAAATGTTACGTATGACAGGCAGAACGCGCAGGCTGATCAATCCAACCTGCAAAATATCGCACAGAGATTTGTCAGCGGCAAAATGGATTTGATTTGTGCAATCGCGACACCAGCGGCACAAACAATGGCTAACGCTACCAAAGAAATTCCTATTGTAGGAACGGCTATCACTGATTACGCCGAAGCTAAGCTGGTGGCATCAAATAAAGAACCTAAGGGTAACGTAACAGGTACTACTGATATGAATCCTATCAAGGAACAAGTTGATTTGATGCTGAAAATTATGCCGCAAACCAAGAATGTTGGTGTAGTTTATAGCTCAAGCGAAGTTAATTCCCAGCTGCAGGTCAAGATTTTAAAAGAAGTTTTGGCAGCAAAAAATATCAATGTCATAGAGGCAACAGTTTCTAATGTCAACGACATTCAACAAGCTGCTCAGAGTCTGGTTGGCAAAGTTGACACTGTGTATGCGCCGACTGACAATGTGATTGCTTCGGCAATGCCGACATTGGCTGCGATTACTGATGAAGCAAAGATACCTGTATTCTGCGGTGAAGGCGGCATGGTAAAAGCCGGCGGACTTGCAACTGTCGGTATCGATTATTATAAACTTGGTTTACAGACCGGTGCTATGGCTGCCCGCATCCTTTCCGGTAAAGAAAAACCAGCTGCGATGGCTATTGAATCTCAAAAAGAAATGCAGACAATAGTAAACGAGGAAGCGGCAAAGAAACTTGGCATTACTATTCCGGCTGATGTTCTGAAAGCTGCAAAGGCATCTAAATAATATGTTTGATCTTATATTACCGACACTATCACAGGGGTTGTTGTGGGCGCTTATGGCCCTGGGTGTTTATTTGACTTATAGAGTACTTGATATTGCCGATTTAACTGTTGAGGGCAGTTTCCCATTGGGGGCAGCAGTGGCAGCAGCATTACTGGTCAAAGGGTTCAATCCTTTTACTGCTATTTTTATAGCTGGTATTGCAGGTGCTTTGGCTGGTGTGGTAACAGGAATTTTACATACCAAGCTGAAAATCCCGGCATTGTTGGCAGGCATCTTGACGATGATTGCTTTATATTCTATTAATCTGCGTGTAATGGGCAAAGCAAATCTTTCCTTGTTGCGCATTGATACAGTGTTTACCTTGATCAGAGACGCCGGCCTCAGCAATGCACAGGCGGTTTTTGGCGTTGGCCTATTAAGCACAGTTTTGTTCGGGCTTTTGATGTATTGGTTCTTTGGAACTGAGCTGGGCGCGGCAATCAGGGCGACTGGATTTAACCAACAAATGATCAGAGCGCAGGGTATCGACACTAATGTAACGATTATTTTAGGCCTTTTAATCAGCAACGCCCTGGTCGCCATTTCCGGAGCGCTGATTGCGCAAAGCAACGGTTTTGCGGATGTAGGCATGGGCGTAGGTACAATAGTAATAGGTTTGGCTTCTGTTATCATCGGTGAAGTGTTGTTTGGAACACGAAGCTTTAAGAACTGCTTGCTTTCTGTGGTCTTGGGCTCAGTTGTTTATCGTTTTGTCATAGCACTCGTGTTGCAGCTGGGTATGCCGCCGAATGACCTGAAACTGTTTACTTCGGTTTTGGTAGCTTTTGCCTTGTCGATGCCGCTTTTCAAAAAAAGTATTGACGGCAGAAAGGTGGCGAAATAATGTTAAAAGTTGAAAATATTTCTAAAACCTTTCACCCAGGAACAATCAATGAGAAAAAAGCATTGCAGGATTTGTCGCTGCATTTAAATTCAGGTGACTTTGTGACGGTAATAGGTGGTAACGGAGCAGGTAAGTCAACATTAATGAATTCTATTGCCGGTGCATTTCCTGTTGATAAGGGCAGGGTCATCATTGACGGCGATGATATTACCAAGCAGCCGGAGCATAAAAGAGCGAAATATATTGGACGTGTTTTTCAGGATCCGATGATGGGAACCGCTGCCGGTATGATGATTGAAGAAAACTTAGCCATTGCTTCTAGGCGCGGCAAAATACCCACTTTCGCCTGGAGCTCCAAAGAGGAAGACCAGGAACGCTTTAAAATATTATTAAAGGAACTCGATCTCGGACTGGAAAACAGGATGAGCGACAAGGTGGGGTTGCTTTCCGGCGGACAAAGACAGGCTCTAACCTTGTTAATGGCTACGCTAAATCAGCCGAAATTGTTGCTTTTGGATGAACATACAGCGGCGCTTGACCCTAAGACTGCGGAGAAAGTTTTGAGTTTGACGCAGAAAATTGTCAGCCGCTATCATTTGACGACGCTGATGATTACGCACAATATGCGCGACGCTTTGCGTTTCGGCAATCGTCTGATTATGATGCATAATGGCCGCATACTTATTGATCTGGCAGGACGGGAGAAGGAAAACCTTACTATCCCCGATTTGCTGGCGATGTTTGAGAAGGCCAGCGGTAATGAACTTGATAATGACAGATTGCTTTTAGGCTAAATTTTAAAGAGGCAGAATAGAATTTATCTATTCTGCCTCTTTTTCCATAAGCTTGATACGCTATTTATTTTTTCAGACCGTAAGTCCAATCGCTGATGGCTCCCATGTCAGCAACATTGGTGTAACCTAGCTTTATAAGTGACTTGGCGGCAATTTCGCTGCGGCGGCCGCTGCGGCAGTAGACGATAATAGCGACGTTTTTGTCAGGCAAGAGAGCGGAGGCTCTGGCTTCCATCTCGTCATGGGGGATAAGGAGACTATTAGGAATGTGGCCGCCATCATACTCTTCCTTGGTGCGCACGTCAACAATAATTAGTTTTTCTCCTTTATCTAGGCGCTCTTTAACAACAACGGGAGTGATTCTTTGGTAACCACTGGATTTATCACCATCAGTTTTTGCTGCTTGCTTTGCACAACCAAGAAGGAAAAAAGCAAGAAGAGAAATGGCGAGAAGCAGCAGGGTCAGTTTGAATGCCTTGTCCATAAAAAATCCTCATTTCTAAAAATATTTTCGAGCGCAGTTAGTTTCTGCGTCCGGAAACAATAAGACCAAAAAGAATAAGTGCGGTTCCGATCAAAGCAACCAAGGTTATTTTTTCACCGAGGATTAGCGCCGACGTTATCAGAGTCACAATGGGGCTGATATAGATGTACATACTGGTCTTGACAGGACCAAGAATATTGACAGCCCAACTCCAAGTGCCGAAACAAAGAGCAGAAGCGCAAATGCCTAGATAAAGAAGGTTAAACATATTGGCATGGTCATCAAAACGATACAAATCCCATTGAAAATCCATGAACAGCAGAGCCGGAAGCATCAGAAGCAATCCGTAACCAAAAATATTGCGTGTGCAAAGAACCGTATTGTATTGGAAAGTGCTGATTTTGCGGATTAGAATCGAATAAAGCGCCCAAACGACGCCCGCAAGGAAGGCCAGAATGTCGCCGATAGGATTGAGCTTAAGAATGACACTGCCGTTAAAAATAATAAGAATAACGCCTGTCAAAGCGCAGATGAAGCCAACAAAGAAATTGGAATTGAGCGTATCTTCGCCCAGCAGAAACTTTGCTGCCAGTGCCGTGAGAAATGGCACAAAGGCCAGAATCAGACAGACGCTTGATGCGTAGGTATAAAGCAGAGCAACGTTTTCCAGCAGGAAATAAAGAGTGATGCCGCATAAACCGGCGCCGATAAAATACTTTTCTTCTGACATACCCTTGGTTTTTAACCTTTGTGGTTTGACCAGGCATAAAACAAAAAAACCAAGAATAAAACGGAAAAAAAGAATTTCCAGCGGCGTAAAGTCCAGCAGCAGGATTTTGGTCGAGATGAAGGTCGTTCCCCAGACGATAACGGTAAAAAGTGCTGCAATGTGGCCCAGGGTAGTTGTACCCATTTAATCTCCTCCTTGAGCAAATATGTTTTATTTATCTTAACACTATTTACGCGGAAAAAACAATGTAAAAAATTTTACCGCTGAGCGCCAATGCCGTATAATAGATGTGAATTGAATAACATCGACGGGAGATCAGTGCTTATGCAAAAATGGGAAAGATTGAAAGATATCAAGTGTTTTTTATTTGATATGGATGGAACAATAAATTTGGGCAACACTCTTATTCCTGGTATGGATGATTTTTTTGCCGGGTTGAAAGCGAAAGGCAAGGATTTTTATCTCGTGACTAATAATTCTTCCAAAGACCATGCCCACTATGTGAAAAAAATGGCTAACATGGGCATTGAAGTGGCAAAGCAGGATGTGCTTATTTCTTCCGATGCTTTGACTTATTATCTGGGTAAGGTCAAACCCCACGCCAAACTGTTTGTTTTGGGGACGCCGGAATTGAAAGCTACTCTCCTTAAGGCTGGCTTTGAAATTGTTGACCCAACCGTGGCAGAACCGGAATTCGTTATTCTCGGCTTTGATATGACGCTGGCTTATGAGAATCTCTCGACGGCTTGCCGTCTGATTGACAAAGGCGTTCCTTATATTGCGACGCATCCGGATGTGCGCTGCCCTATCGAAAATGGTGAATTCATACCGGATTGCGGTGCCATGATTGAACTAATTAAAACCGCAACGGGTGTCGGTCCATTGGATGTGCTTGGCAAACCTTATCATTACATGATTGATCTTTTGATGGAAAGAACCGGATTTAAAAAGAACGAAATCGCTATGGTGGGCGATCGTCTCAGCACGGATATCGCTTTCGGCTTAAATAACAATATTCTGTCGGTGCTGGTGCTGACAGGTGAAGCTAGCCTTGAAGATGTGGAAAGAGGGCATATCAAACCTGATATCATTCTTGATCATGCAGCAAATTTAATGAACTATATCTGAGGTGTTTATGGAAAGACCGCGTTATTTCTTGATTGATACTTTGCGAGGGCTTGCCATGGTTAACGTGATTGTTTATCATTTCATATATGACCTGATAAACTTCTATGGCTTTGTTTTCCCCTGGTTTGCGAGCACACCGGTGTACCTTGTGCAGCAGGGAACGGTCTGCTTATTTGTTTTTATTTCAGGAATGATGTCGCATTGTGCAAATAAGCTGATTCGAAACGGTTTGCTGCTTTTGGGCTGCGGGTTGTTGAATTTTCTGGTTACTTATTTATTCTTTCCGGAATTTCTTATTTTGTTTGGCATTCTCAGCCTGCTGGGCTGGGCAGCGCTCATTACTTATTTCTTGCGGCCGTTGCTCGAACGTGTGCCGGCTTTCACTGGAGCGGCAATGAGCATACTGTTATTTTTTATAACGCATGACGTCGCTGATGGTAACATTAGCATTTTTGGAAACAAGCTTTTGGAAATACCGAAAGCTTTTTATAGCAGTACTTTCTTATTTCCGCTGGGTTTCCCGGCCAGCGATTTTTTTTCGGCGGATTATTTTCCGCTCTTACCATGGATATTCCCTTATTGGCTAGGTTATTTCTGCTGGCAAATGGCGGATGAAGAGCTGCGTAAAAAATATTTTTTTCGCCATCTTCCCGCTTTGACCTTTATGGGCAAGCACAGCCTGTTGCTTTATCTTATTCACCAGCCTATTATTCTGGCTGTTACAGGTTTGTTTTTTTGAATAATTACGCTTGGATTTTTTGCTGTGGTGGCTTTATGAGCTGCCGAAGCAGAAGATCCGAGCTTTTTTATTTCTATATTATCAAATACTGTTATTATTGGAAAAGGTGCATGTATAACTTACGAAGAGAACAAGGACTAAAGAAGTGACGGGCCTGCTGCACATCAGCGACCGACTGCTTGCAGACGAATAGTCGCGTGTTAGCGGTGCGAGGAACTCTTCAGTCCTTGCTCGATAGAAACGATAATTATCAATAATAATTATCAACTATTTGTTGACAAACAAAGAAAAAAGTTTTATAGTATTCCTACATAGGAACAATAAATAAATCGGAGGCAATATGGACATTATTGAACGTTTGATGTATTTCAATCTGACGCGTCAAGAAGCAACATTGTACATGGCTCTCCTGGCCGAAGGCAGCCTGACCGGTTATGAAGCTGCAAAGCTTACTGGTATATCCCGCTCCAATACTTATACAGCCTTGGCTGGTCTCGTCGATAAAGGTGCTGCACATGTTACAGAAGATACCGCAACCAGATACACACCGGTGTCCTTCGATGAATTTTGTGAAAATAAAATTCGTCAGATGCAGGAATACAAAGCCTATTTAGTTGAGAAAATGCCGGTGGCGAAAAATGAAGTGGAAGGCTATATAACGATTAAGGGCGCACAGGCAATAATGAATAAGCTGAAGAATATGATTGCCAAGGCGGAAGCCCGAATCTATATTTCAGCGACTGACTCACTTATAGAAGCGTTGGAGGATTCTTTAGCGGAAGCCGTAAAGCGGGGTCTTAAGATAGTAGTAATAACGGGCAAACCTTTTGCTTTATCGGGTGCCACAGTTTACTATGCAGAAAAACCCAACAGCCAGATCAGGCTTATTGCAGATTCCGGCCGTGTTCTGACTGGTGACCTCAGTGATGGTGAAAGCTCAACCTGCCTATATTCAGGTAAGCCCAATCTGGTAGATTTATTTAAAGATGCGTTAAAGAACGAAATTAAACTTATAGAATTGACCAATAAATAATATTATGAGGGGTGTACAAATAGTGAAAAAACCTTTTGTTAGCAAAGAACAATTAGAGAAAATTACTTCTGAGTATGCAACACCATTTTATCTTTATGACGAAAAAGGTATCCGTGAAAATGCGCGCAAAGTAATGAAGGCATTTTCCTGGAACAAAGGTTTCAAGGAATATTTTGCCGTAAAAGCAACGCCGAATCCGCGTTTGCTGCAAATTCTGCGCGAAGAAGGTTGCGGCGCTGACTGCTCTTCCTATACCGAACTTTTGATGGCTGACGCTGTTGGCTTTAAAGAAAGCGAAATTATGTTTTCTTCCAATGTGACGCCGGCAGAAGATTTCAGACTGGCGCGTAAGCTGAACGTAACAATCAACCTTGACGATATTACTCATATTGATTTTTTGGAGAAAGTGGCAGACATTCCGACGACTATCAGCTGTCGTTTTAATCCTGGCGGCCATTTTGCGATTGAAAACAATATCATGGATAATCCTGGCGATGCCAAATATGGTTTCACCCGCGAACAAATGGTGGAAGGCTATAAAAAGCTGATGGCGAAAGGCGTTAAACATTTTGGTATTCATGCTTTCCTGGCCAGCAATACTGTGACTAATGAATATTATCCGAGTCTCGCCAAAATTCTTTTCCAACTTGCCGTTGATCTGAAGAACGAAACCGGTGCCAGCATCGAATTCATTAATCTTTCCGGAGGTGTTGGTATTCCTTACAGACCTTCCCAAAAGGGCAATGACATACTTGCTATCGGCGAAGGCGTGCGAGAGGCCTTTGAGGAAGTACTCGTACCGGCAGGTATGGGCAATGTAGCGATTTTCGCTGAAATGGGCCGCTTCATGATGGGGCCTTATGGTGCTCTTGTCGCGACTGCTATCCATGAAAAGCACACTTATAAGGAATATATCGGCCTTGATGCCTGCGCAGCTAACCTGATGCGCCCGGCTATTTATGGCTCTTATCACCACATCACTGTTATGGGTAAGGAAAATGAAGCATGTGATCACGTTTATGATGTTACCGGTGGTTTATGTGAGAATAATGATAAATTTGCTATTGACAGGAAACTGCCGAAAATTGATATCGGTGATTTAGTCTTTATCCATGATGCCGGTGCGCATGGCTATGCTATGGGCTATAACTACAACGGTAAGCTGAGGAGCGCTGAATTGCTGCTCAGAGAAAACGGCAGCGTGGAAATGATTCGTCGAGCGGAAACTCCGGCAGATTATTTTGCTACCTTTGATTTCAGCGCTACATTCAAAAAAGGATTTACTCACTTCTGATAATGAAAAACCCGGCTGCTCCTTAAACGAGCAGCCGGGTTTTATTATTTATTCTTTATAATCGCCGCGGTCAACGGCTATTTGATAGCCAATCTTTTGCAGCCGCGACTGCAGGCAAGAATTACATTCAGCAGCTTCTTCGCCAGTACAGATCTTATTATCATAGAGCAGGTAATCTTTGCGTACTTCTACCGGTGATAAGTTTGGCATTACTACGTTGGCTCCAGCCAGAATACCTTGTTCCCGACCATCAGGCGCAATGGTTCCGAGCGCAGTGGTAGAAGGAATTAGAGCTTTGGGCAGCATCAGACGAATGATCGCAATCAAACGTAGAGTTTGCTCCATGGTGCCGGCAGCCTGATCATGAAAAGGGGTTTCATGATGAGGGATAAAAGGTCCGATACCTATCATTTGTGGTTTGAAATCGCGTATAAAGAGCAGATCTTCAATCAAATTATCGATTGTTTGATAGGGAGAACCTACCATGAAGCCGGTACCAACCTGATAACCGATTTCTTTCAGCATTTGCAGGCATTCAAGCCTGCTTGTTAGTGATAGGTTGGAAGGGTGCAGTCTGGCGTAATGGGCTGGATCAGCTGTTTCATGCCGCAGCAGATAACGATCGGCGCCGGCATCAAACAGCGCTTTATAAGAGGAATAGGGGCGTTCACCAATAGATAGCGTGATGGCGCAATCCGGGTGAACTTTTTTTATCGCTGCGATGATTTCAACCATTACTTTATCGGTAAAAAAGGGGTCTTCTCCACCTTGTAGGACAAAGGTTCGGAAGCCAAGCTGGTACCCATTATGACAGCAGGAAAGTATCTGTTCTTTGGTTAGTCGATAACGTCTGGCTTTTTGATTGCTGCAGCGGATGCCACAGTAATAACAGTCATTTTTACAATAGTTGGTAAATTCTATCAAACCACGGATATAGATGTTATGGCCAAATTGAGTGGTGGCGGCAGCACGTGCCGCGTTCAGTAACGAGTCGCGCAGATGTTTGTCGTTGGTTTGCAGAAGCTCTTTCATTGATGCGGTGTTGGCTTTGGCCAAGTTGAAAGAAGCAGGCTCAGTCAAGTGTTTTTCCATAGAAGAAATCCTTTC
>JBOFWD010000026.1:0-4439 GCA_051653445.1 Acidaminococcaceae bacterium
GGCAGGTTCATTCCAAGACCGCTCAATCCGCCAACCTTTGTGAATTGTATTACTGTTGCAACAGCGATACCACCATAGATGAGAATAATATTCAGGATATTGGACAAACTAGCTGACCACATACCACCGATGAAAGTGATACCAATAAAGGTAACGGCACTGATCATAACGCCTATTTTAAAATCTATTTCCGGCATAATCGCACTGATAATGCTGCCGCCGGCAATGTACTGTAAAGAAATGATGACCAGCTGAATAATGATCTGGCAGATAACCCCCAATACAACAGCCTTACTGTCATGATGTCGCTCAATGAGTTCGGACACAGTTGTAATATTGGCCTTGCGATATTTTTCAGCAAGAAACATTCCCATTACGATAGCACCGATGCCCCAGGCAGCCGTATACCAGCCGGCTGACAAACCAACCTTAAAAGCATGCTCCGAAACACCAATTGTTGAAGCACCGCCAACAGCCAAACCAATAATAGAAACACCGATCAAAGGCGCATTTAATCTACGCCCGGCAAGAGCATAATTTTCCGTAGTACCTTCGCTGCGCTTCTTAGCGAACCAACTAATAGCAAATAAAGCAACAATGTAAAGAATTAAAATAGCAAGTGACACTGACATGACAAAAGACCTCCCACAAATTATAGTTGTGATTTGGGGCATAAAAAAAACGCCCCTCTAAAGGGACGATAAAGTATCGTGGTACCACCCAATTTGACGCAAAAACTCCAAAAAAAAATACCGCCGGCTCTGGGACGAACTTTCTGCCGTGGTACCACCCAATTTGGAATGCTTTTGCATCCACTCTCAACCCTTAACGCGGGCAACGGCTCCACCTACTTATTTTCAGCTGGCAGCTCGGGAGGGAACTTCCTCTGTGTTTCCGCCACCGGTTTCCACCATCCCGGCTCTCTAAGGACATCAACAAAAAGTACTTTTCTCCGTCATCGCAATAACGATTTGCACTTATGAAATAGATTATAAGCATCATGCTCTGCAAAGTCAAGGAAAAATTATACATTAATCATGTGTTTTTTTATCTAGCTAGTTATAAATAATGTTGACAAAACAATCTATACAATATATAATATCTTTTGTTAAGTCGTGACTCCGTAGCTCAGCTGGATAGAGCGTTTGACTACGAATCAAAAGGTCGCAGGTTCGAATCCTGCCGGGGCCACCAACTATAAGACCAAAAGACCGGAACATGTCCGGTCTTTATTTTTTTCTATAAATACTAATCTGGTAAAACAAAAAATCAGGGCGAATGGCAGTGTTTCTATACACCGCTATCCGTCCTGATTTTTATTGGATAAATTTATTTACCTGTTCTTCCGCGTTTCGTAAAAGGAATATTTTGTTCACAAAGCGGGCAGCTTTCTGGTTTAAAGGTTTCTACATTCAAACGTAGTAAAGCTTCTGTGCGCAAACCGAAATCTGCTTTACCGCCGCTGCGGTCAACCAAAAGTCCTATACCCACCGGCACTCCGCCATGTTCTTTAACAACATTCAAGACTTCTACCACGCTGCCGCCGGTAGTTACTATGTCCTCAACGATCAATACACGCGTGCCCGGTTCAATATGGAAGCCACGCTTCAAAGTCATTTTGCCATCTTCACGCTCGGTGAAAATTGCGCGCGTACCAAGTTGTTTGCCAACCTCATGCGCAAGCAGAATACCGCCTGTCATCGGTCCTACAACAAGTTCCACATTATCATTCACATAGCGTGCTGCGAGTTCCTTGCAGAGCATTTCCGTATATTTAGGATGCTGCAAGACATTGAACTTCTCCACATACATAGGGCTATGCAAGCCGGATGTCAGCAGAAAATGTCCATGTAAGACAGCTTGAGTTTCTTCCAATAATTTCATAACATCTTGTTCATTCATTCTTATACACCCCTGATTTCTGCCACGATAGCTTTAGCTGCGGCAACTTTGTCTTCTGCTTGGGTAATCGGCCTGCCAACTACTATATGACTTGAGCCATTTTTAAAAGCACCTGCCGGCGTTGCAACCCTGCTTTGATCGTTAATTGCTGCACCTGCCGGACGCACTCCAGGCGTGACAATCAAAAAGTCAGGTCCGCATGCCTTGCGAATTGCCGCTGCTTCCTGTGGAGAAGCAACAACACCATCCAAACCTGATTTTTTAGCCAGCACTGCTAAGGATACTACCTGTTCAGCAATAGCCTTTTGATAACTAAGATCTACCCACTGCGCTTCGTCCATGCTGGTCAAAACAGTTACGGCGATAAGTTTTGGCGCAGGCCTATTCATTTTGGCCGCCGTTTCCTTAACAGCATTCGCAGCTTCAGCCATCATTTTAGCGCCGCCAACGGCATGAACATTCAAGATATCGGTTCCTAAAACAGTCAGTACCGACAAACTTTTGGCTACGGTATTTGGTATATCCTGCAGCTTCAAATCAAGAAAAACGTGTTTTTCTTGTTCCTTTAAAAATTTTATTGCCTCATTACCGGCAGCATAATATAACTCCATGCCAACTTTGTAATAGCTGACGCTCGCACCAAGTTCGAGAACCAATTTTTTCGCTTCATCTAAAGTTGAAAAGTCAAGCGCCACTATCAAACGGTCATCATGTACCATTTCTTCACCTCTTATCAGATTGCTTCAGCAGTCAAGTTATTTTGGCAAAGCCAAACCTATTATCTCCTGAATATTTTTAAATCCATGCCTATCAAGATAAGACAGCATTCCCTGTGAAATGGTTTCTGCAATACGTGGATCGCAGAAATTCGCAGTACCTACAGCTACGGCACTGGCTCCTGCCAGGAAAAACTCTATAGCATCCTCAGCATTCATGATGCCGCCCATACCGATAATGGGCACATTGACTTTTTGTGCTACCTGATAAACCATACGCACAGCTACAGGCCTTACAGCCGGTCCTGACAATCCGCCAATGACATTGCCAAGAACCGGTTTACGACGGTCTATATCGATTTTCATGCCAATCAGCGTATTGATCAAAGAAAGGGCATCCGTGCCTGCTTCCTGAGCTGCCAAGGCCATTTCCACAATATCCGTTACGTTAGGCGACAGCTTCGTTATTACCATTTTACCGGTATTAGCCTTAACTGCTCTGACAACTTCGGCAGCACTTTCAGGGCAAGTACCAAAAGCAATACCGCCATGCTTGACGTTCGGACAGGAAATATTGATTTCTATCGCGTGCACACCATCTACATCAAGCTTTTTAGCAAGTGCACCGTATTCTTCCGGTGTAGAACCAGCTATATTGACAATTACAGGAACATCAATTTTTTTGAGTTCCGGCAAAGTATGTTCTATGAAATAATCTGAGCCGGGATTTTCCAGTCCTACACAATTTAGCATACCCGAAGGTGTTTCTACCGCTCTTTGACCTTGATTGCCGGCACGCGGTGCCAAAGTTGTACCTTTGACAGTAACAGCACCGACTTTTTCCAAATCAAGAAAATCCTGGAACTCCAAGCCAAAGCCAAAAGTTCCGGAAGCAGTTGTAACCGGCGTTTTCATTTTCAAACCGGCAATCTCAACCGCTAGTCTATTATCATACAGAGCATTCACCATTCAGTCACCTCCTGCGCCCAAAACACCGGGCCGTCGGTACATACCTTCAGTCTTTTGTGTACGCCGCCGCAAGAGCAGGAAAGACAAGCGCCCAAGCCACAAGCCATATATTTTTCGAGTGAAATCTGACAAGGAACTTCGAATTTTGCGGCTACCTCAACCACAGCTTTCATCATAGGTTCCGGCCCACAAACATAGATGCAGTCATAACCGCCTTTTTGCAGAAGTTCCGGCAAAACAGCAAGCACCGTGCCTTTGGCGCCTAGGCTGCCATCATCAGTCGTTATATGGACGCCTTCGCACAAATCTTCAAAAATATCCATCCAGAACAATTCTTTTTGGGTTCTGCCGCCCATCAATATCTCAACGGGATTTGGGCAGAAGTTTTTCGCAAGATAGACCAAAGGAGCCAAACCTAAACCACCGCCGATAAGCAGTGGTTTTTTGGCCGTACAATCAAAACCATGGCCCAAAGGACCTATAATGCTAAGTCTATCGCCGCTGCAGGCATCAGCGAGAATATGTGTAGCCTCGCCTATAATACGATAGATTAGTGTCAAAACACCTTTTTCCGGATCAACGTCAGCCACTCCGAACGGCCGCCTCAGCAGGGGCGCCGTATGCGTGCTAGTCTGCACATTGACAAATTGCCCAGGTAAAGCCTGACAAGCAATCTCCGGAGCCAGCAAATCAATCTGCCTTACATCGTGCGAAAGCATTTTCTGGCCGATAACCTTGGCGTCTACGATAACTTTTGTCAACAATCATCCCTCCCAAGCTAAATCTTGAAGAGCTATTATGCTCACCATGCGACGACGGCGCATAGCGGACATGACATGCTGCAATTCCCTT
>JBOFWD010000027.1:0-2168 GCA_051653445.1 Acidaminococcaceae bacterium
ATGACAAATGCTCCGGAGTCTGTGTTGGCGAGAGAAGCAGAAATGTGTTATGTCAATGTTTCAATTGTTACCAACATGGCGGCCGGTATTTCGCCTACGCCTCTTTCACACACAGAGGTTGTTGAAGCGATGGAGCAAAGTGTCAGCAATATGAATTTATTAATCGATGCTTATATAAGAAATAATGATTATACCAGCTTAGTGACGTGTGGCTGTGCCAACGCTATGAAAGAATTTGGCGGATTTAAATTATAACAAGCGGAGTTAAAAAATGATAAATACTTTGGAATGGCAGCGTTCACATTTGCTTATTTTGGATCAAACCAAATTGCCGTCAGAGATTACTTATATAAAATGCTACGACTACAAGAGAATTGCATTAGCAATTCAACGGCTTGAAGTGCGCGGTGCCCCTGCTATAGGCGCAGCAGCAGCCTTTGCAATGGTATTGGGCTTTAATGAAATTATTAAAAACAGTTTTTCGGAAAAAGAATCATTTTGGTCTAAATATGAACTTATAAAAAAAGAACTTATAGCGGCTAGACCAACAGCAGTTAACTTGCAATGGGCAGCTGACAAAATTTGGTTAAAAGCTTTT
The DNA here is from genome assembly GCA_051653445.1 of Acidaminococcaceae bacterium. GTDB lineage: Bacteria > Bacillota > Negativicutes > Acidaminococcales > Acidaminococcaceae > RZYP01. The sequence goes on from JBOFWD010000027.1 coordinate 599, forward strand.
TCAAATAAGGATGTTTTAAGCCTGAATGAAATCTCAAGATTAATTGAGTCAACTGCAAATATTATTTATCATAACGATATTGAACAAAACAAAAAAATAGGTTTATATGGAGCGAGTTTGCTGCCGAAAAATGCTAATGTAATTACACATTGCGACGCAGGTTCTTTAGCAACTTGCGGCTGGGGAACAGCTCTTGGTGTAATTCGTCAGGCTTATCTTGATGGTAAAATTAAAATGGTTTACGTGGATGAGACTCGGCCCTTGCTTCAAGGAGCGCGTTTGACAGCATGGGAACTACTGCAGGATAGCATACCGGCAACACTGATTAGTGATAATATGGCTGGCTGGACAATGAAAAAAAAGAGTATCAACGCTATTGTTGTCGGTGCGGACAGAATTGCCTGCAACGGCGATACCGCTAATAAAATTGGCACTTATAGCCTGGCTATATTAGCGAAAGCTCATAATATACCTTTTTACATAGCGGCGCCGTCAACTACTTTTGATTTTTCTATAAAGACAGGTACAGAAATCCCCATCGAAGAACGCTGTGGTGATGAGGTTCGCAAAATCGAGGGTGTTTGTACCGCACCAGCCGATGTTGATGTATTTAACCCTGCTTTCGATGTTACACCTGGTGAACTTATCGCCGGTATAATTACTGATTACGGTGTAATCGAGCACCCTTATGATATAAATATTGCAAAATTAAAAGCCAGGATATATGAGGAGGATAAAAATTAATGTCAGATAGTATTATAAAAGATATCAAACTCGCGCCACTAGGCAAGCAGAAAATTAACTGGGTAAAGGAATACATGCCTTTATTGAATTTGTTAAATGAAAAATATTCAGAGACCAAGCCATTTGACGGTATTAACATGGTTGTTACTATTCACTTAGAGGCCAAAACCGCTTACTTAGCTAAAGTATTAAAAAATGCAGGTGCTAATGTGTATGTAACAGGCAGCAACCCGCTTTCTACTCAGGATGAAATAGCGGCTGCGCTTGTAGAAGATGGCATAAATGTTTATGCTACACATAACTGTACTTCAGAAGAATATGATATGTTTTTAAGCAAAGCGCTTGATTGCAATCCGGCATTAATTATTGATGACGGTGGAGACTTGGTAAACATGCTCCACAAGAATAGAAGAGAGTTGATTCCTGGCTTATTGGGCGGTTCCGAAGAAACAACTACCGGCGTTCACAGGTTAAAAGCTTTATCACGCTCAGGCAATCTTGCTTTTCCAATGATTGCAGTTAATGATGCTTACTGCAAGTATCTTTTTGACAACCGCTATGGCACCGGTCAATCATCCTGGGACGGTATCATGCGCACAACCAATCTATCGATTGCTGGCAAAAATGTTGTTGTTGCCGGTTATGGCTGGTGTGGCAAAGGTGTAAGCATGCGTGCAAAAGGCTTGGGAGCAAATGTAATAGTAACAGAAGTTGATCCTATAAAAGCAATAGAGGCTGTTTTTGATGGTTTCCGCGTAATGCCTATGAGCGAAGCAGCGAAAGAAGGAGATTTCTTCGTGACCGTTACAGGCTGCAAAGATGTTAT
>JBOFWD010000028.1:0-1618 GCA_051653445.1 Acidaminococcaceae bacterium
CCCGGATAGGAGGCTCCGCCTGCAGCTAAAATTACTCCATCTGCATTGTATTTATTACCATCTTTCGTAACAACACCTTTTGCAATGCCATCTTCTACCAAAATCTTTGAAACCATTTGGTCAACAAGAAGTTTTCCACCTTTTGCACGAAAAATGTTCAATAAGGTATCAACAACATCCTTGGCTTTATCAGTAACAGGAAAAACGCGACCACCACGCTCAACTTTTGTCTGTAAACCGTGATTTTCCAATAAATTAATAATATCATCATTGGAAAATCTGTGCAAAGCACTGCTAAGAAAACGGCCATTTCCGGGCAAATTACTAATTATATCTGCAATTTCACAGTTATTAGTAATATTGCAGCGCCCCTTACCCGTTATTAATATTTTGCGTCCAGGTGTACGCATTCGCTCAAGTATTGTGACCTCTGCACCTAACTCCGCAGCCGCTATTCCTGCTAATAAACCTGCAGCACCGCCGCCTACAACTATAATCTTAGTCATGTGCGCCAACCGCCTTGCGCAGGGCAGTCAATTCTTCTTCAAACAACTCTCTGTATTGACCGCGTTTTAACCCATTTAAAGTAAGGTTGGCAATTTTATAACGTTTCAATTGCCTTACAGGATAGCCTATATAATCGCACATGCGTCTTATCTGGCGATTCTTTCCTTCATGAATGGTTATATTGAATACTGACAAGTTCTTCTCATGATCATATTCAACTAAATCGACTATAGCAGGCGCAGTCAAACCATCCTCAAGCTTTACACCTAAACGCAATAAGTCAAGTTTTTCTTGAGGCACTATTCCTACAACTGCCGCTCGATAGGACTTATTAATTTGGTTTTTTGGATGGGTCAGCTTTTGCGCTAACTCTCCATCGTTAGTCAACAATAAAAGTCCTTCAGTGTTATAGTCAAGACGGCCCACAGGAAAAACTCTTTCTGTCAAACCACTAAAAAAATCGGCTACCGTACGTCTTCCTTGAGGATCTACCATTGTTGTAACAACAGCTCTCGGTTTATAAAAAACATAGTAGACTTTTTTCTCATTTTTTATAGGTTTACCGTCAACAGTAATAAATGCCTTTGGACCAAATTTAGCCCCCAACTCAGTTATCAACTTGCCATTCACTTTTACCCTGCCGGCTAAAATAATTTTCTCTGCCTCACGTCGTGATGCAATGCCAGCAGCGGCAAGTATCTTTTGCAAACGTTCTTCCATATTAATACCTCAATTTTCGCATCATAGTATATTTTACCATAGTAATTCTGCCAATGCAGATGTTTTCAAAAAAACCGGAACGTATACGATCCGGTTTTCAGGCATTTTCTTCATGTTTATCATTATGCAGCAAAGATAAATCATCGGGCAATGGTGGTAAATCTTCCAAAGAGTTAAAGCCAAAAGTAGTCAAAAAAAGCTCCGTTGTTCCATATAAAATCGGCTTGCCAATGGAATCTTTCCTACCAATTTCACAAATCAAGCCCGTATCTATCAATGTATTTACAACCCCATCTACTTTTACCCCACGAATTGCTTCCATTTCCGATCTTGTAACAGGTTGCTTAAAGGCAACAATCGCCAGTGTTTCCATTGCAGCATTGGAAAGCTT
>JBOFWD010000029.1:0-8117 GCA_051653445.1 Acidaminococcaceae bacterium
ATACGCATGAGGAAGATATTGCAGTATGCAGCCAGGAAGTTGTTGATAGGATTAAGGTTTACCAGCATTTTTCAACTGATGAGGATAATCTTGTTTATCTCGGCAATACCAAACGTGGCACTCCGGCCTATGTAGATAAGCGGGTCATGGATGCTGACAAAGTTATTTTAACAGGTGGAATTACAGTACATTTGATGGCTGGTTTCGGGGGCGGACGCAAGAGCATTATGCCTGGTGTCTCCGGAGACATAACAGTTCAGAAAAACCATTCACTTGCCTTGGCTGACGAAGTTGGTTCAGGCGCCAGCCTTAAGTGTGCCAGCACAAAACTTGAAGATAATCCTTTGCATGAAGATATGTGTGAAGTAGCAGAAATGGTTAATCCTTGCTTCCTCGTCAACTCTGTTATGAATGCTGAGGGGGACTTCGCGCGTATCGTAGCTGGCCATTGGTATGACGCCTGGTTGGAAGGCACCAAAGACGTTATGAAGATTCAGGGCGTAGCTATTAAAGAAAAAGCAGACGTCGTTATCGCCAGCCCAGGTGGTTTCCCAAAAGACATCAATATGTACCAAGGAAGTAAAACTTATGATACTGCGGGTATGGCAATGAAACCAGGCGGTATCATGATTGCCATGCTTGAGTGTCCTGATGTTAAAGAACCGCCGGCTTTTACCGATTCTTTCCGTTTCGATGATATGCTCGAATTTGAAAAAGCATGCCGCGAAGCCTTTACAATTCCTTTCTTTATTGCTTTCACTGTTGCGCTCTTGGCGCATAACAATACTGTATATCTTGTTACTAGAAAAGAAAATTTTGACGTAGTACGTAAAACAGGTCAGATTCCTGTTGAAAGTTTAGAAGAGGCTTGGAAATTGGCACAGCTCGAGTTAGCTAAGCAAGGCAAAACTGACTATACCATTAATATAATGCCTCACGCTGCTAATACAGTACCGATGATTAATAAATAAAAAAAAACCGATTTTATTCTTAAATGAATAAAATCGGGTTTTTTTATGTTTAAGACGGCAAATTACAGACGGTTGCTGGAATTCAAAACGTTACGCATTTTATGGGTAACCATATCCTGAATAGCCTGGCGTGCCGGTTTCAGGTATTGGCGAGGATCGAAATCGCCAGGATTATTAGCTAGGTATTTGCGGATAGAAGCTGTCATTGCCAGACGCAAATCTGTATCAATATTTATTTTGCAAACACCAAATTTGCCGGCTTGTAGAAGCATATCTTCAGGTACGCCCTGAGCACCTTCAATTTTGCCACCATATTCATTGCAAAGTGAGACAAATTCCGGCAGAACGGTTGAGGCACCATGTAATACCAGCGGGAAGCCTGGCAATAAAGTAGTGATTTTTTCCAAACGTGCAAAATCAAGTTCAGGTTTGCCTTTGAATTTATAAGCTCCGTGACTGGTTCCAATTGCAATGGCCAGAGAGTCGACACCCGTACGTTCAACGAACTCAACTGCTTGATCAGGGTCGGTATACGTTGCATCTTTGGCGGAAACTTTAATGGCATCTTCAACGCCGGCCAATTTGCCAAGCTCAGCTTCGACAACAACGCCTTTGTTATGAGCATAATCAACTACACGCCTGGTCAGCTCGATATTTTCTTCAAAGGAGTGTTTAGAACCATCGATCATTACCGATGAAAAGCCTCCGTCAACACAAGCCTTGCATATCTCAAAATCTTCGCCGTGGTCGAGATGCAGGCAGATAGGAAGACCGGTATCTTCAACTGCAGCTTCAACAAGTTTCATAAGATAGATGTGCTTAGCGTATTTGCGTGCTCCTGCGGAAACCTGCAGAATCAAAGGTGATTGCTCAGCCTTAGCGGCGTCTACTATTCCCTGGATTATTTCCATATTATTGACATTGAATGCGCCAACTGCATATTTGCCTTCATAAGCTTTTTTGAACATTTCTGTGGATGTTACTAATGGCATAAAATGACCTCCCAAGTATTTTGTTTATCCTAATTATAGCACATGAATAAAGTATGCTGTTATCGTTTATTCTTATTAATAATTTCTAAAAGATCATGCGGCAGAGGTGAAGAAACTTTGATTAATTTACCAGTTACCGGATGCTCAAACTCCAAACACCAACAATGCAAAGCATGCCTGGATTGTGGACCGGGTGTTCCGTATAGGTTGTCACCAAAAAGCGGACAGCCTATATATGCTGAATGTATTCTTATCTGGTGCGTCCTGCCTGTAAAAAGGATAAACTGCGCGAGACAGAGTTCCGAAGAATATTGCACCAATAATTGATAATCAGTTCGTGCAAATTTGCCGGTAGTATTATCAACCATCCGCTCGATAATACTACCGGGTTTGCGGGCAATAGGAGCCTCAATGATTCCTTGTTTTGACGGCAGAATACCTTTTAACATAGCAAGATATTTTTTATTAATGTTACCGGAAGAAAGCTTGTGTTGTATAAAAGGTTTTTTTGCAAAGATGACTAGACCTGATGTATTGCGGTCAAGACGGAAAATTGGGTGGATACCGGCTGCAATATTGTGTTCGGCATAATAGCCTGCAAGATAGTTAGACACAGTGTCGGATGCAGAGTTTACTGTTGGATGAACAAGCATGCCGGCAGGCTTATCAACTATGATAAGTTCTTTATCCTCATAAATAATCTTTAAAGGACCTTTTTCAGGCAAAACAGAAGAAACCGGAACAGGCATGGAAAAGGAAACAATATCACCTGTTTTTAATTTATGGCTTATCGAGGCTGGCAAACCATTAATCATGATTGTGCCATTATTTTTTATCTTTCGCCAATTAGTAAGAGAAATACCTTGTTGCGCAAGGAAATTACGAACGCTACAATGTTTAGTGTCCTCAGAAACCAGAAAAGTGTCCATGTCAATGTTTAACCGCAGATGAGTCAACAATTTCAATCTTGTCCAGGTGATTTTTAACCTGGTTTCTGATCATTGAGAGGTACTCTGCATACAATTCTTTTTGTTCCGCCAGTTCTTTCTCCGAAAGGCCGGCAGTTCTTTTCTTTTTTGCTAATATATTAATGCGTGCAATAAGTTCAGAAATCTCCATAATATCTCCTTTCTTTTAACATAAGGATTATAACAAATAGATGTTATTTTCACAATGGCGATGGATAGTGATTGATTAAAATAGCGGCATGGAGCGCGTAAAAGCTAAAATACAATTAAATGAGACAAGGTGACATGTAAATAATGGCTAAAACTGCGGCAGGAGAGGCTTGGGTTGACGAAATATTAAACATATGATAACCTAAACAAGTAATTTAAGAATATCGGGATGGTGCCTTTCGAGGCTTAATAGGAAAGCCGGTAAGATTCCGGCGCGGTCCCGCCACTGTGTGAATGCTTATTGCATTTTAGCCAGATGACTGCCAACCGAAGTGACCTAAGTACCTGCGAGAGATGGGGCGGTCTGGACAACGTGCTTTTTAGTACGGACTTTCTGCGTTTCTTGCCTTCAGTATTTAAACTGGAGGCTTTTGCTTTTATACGCCATAATTGGGAGGTTATTAATGATAAAAAAAGTAATGCTTTTACTGATAATGTTACTAATAGTAGTAATAAGTGGTTGCGGAAAACCAAGTGTTAAGGAAACCCCAGCGGATAGTAATGCTTTTTTGTCAATTACAGATGATGGCGGCCGTAAGGTTGTTTTGAAGAATAAGCCTGAAAGAGTTGTCAGTTTATCGCCTTCTTTTCTTGGTATGATTGATGCAGTTGGTGGCAAAGTAATTGGCAGAGCAACGTCAAAAATCGGCACCATACCTGAAAGCATGAAAGAAGCGCAGGAGGTTGGTTTTACTTATAATATTGATATCGAAAAAGTTGTTGCTTTGAAGCCTGATTGCGTACTTGCGCTTAAGGGTCAACATGATAAATTTATTTCTTTGCTGGAAGCAAATAACATACCTGTAATAGAAATTGATTTGAGAACGTATAAGGAAGTTCAGTCTGATTTGAAGCTAATCGGGAAAATTTATGGTGTGGCGCAAAAAGGGGAGCAGGAGTCTGAGAAACTTAATAAAGAGATGAATGATATTGCAGATAAGCTCCCAAAGAATGAGAAAAGGATTGTTATTTTACATGCCAGCCCCAAAAATGTCACAGTGGAACTTGATGGCACGATAGCCGGATCTGTGGCTAAATTACTGGGTTTTAAGAATGTTGCGTCAGGAAGTACACCTTTAAGCGGAGACCCTGATAAAACGCCATATAGCTTGGAAGAATTGGTGAAAAATGATCCTGAAATTATCTTCATTACATCTATGGGAAATATTGAAGCAGTTGAAAATCGTCTGCGAGCAGATGTGAAGAACAATCCTGCCTGGAATTCATTGAAGGCTGTGAGAGAAGACAAGATCATCTTTTTGCCAGAACAATTATTCTTAATAAATCCTGGCATGCAGTATCCGAAGGCAGTAGAATATATGGCTAAAACTGTTTATCCTGAGGTTTTTTCTAATGCAAAATAATGAAAACGAAATGACGTGTAAAATAGAAAAATTTGGCATTTCAAGAAATGCCTGGCGTGCGACAGTACTTATTTTATTTGCTTTGCTAGCTGTCACAGGCTTGGTTTTCAGTTTGGCCAAAGGGTCTCTTGCTATTGACCTGCAACAGATTATATCCATACTAAAAAGTCCGCAAATGGATGCACAGAGCCAGGTCATTTGGAACATAAGGCTTCCGCGTACAATTGTTGGTGCGTTGGTCGGTATTAACTTGGCAATTTCCGGTGCTATCTTGCAGGCGGTTATGCGCAACCCATTGGCTGATCCTCATATCATAGGCATTTCGTCAGGTGCAGGCCTTGCTGGTGTGGCAGTAATGATTTTGTTCCCGCAGCTTGATTATTTAATAACGCCTATCGCTTTTTTAGGTGCGATGCTTGCGGCGGTATGCATATATATTTTAGCGTGGAAAAATGGGATTAAACCTGTAAGAGTTATTTTGGCCGGTGTAGCAGTTTCTGCCTTTTTGGGAGCAGGTATTTCTGGCTTGATGATTTTCTACAGTGATAGAGTTCATGGTGCCTTGATGTGGATGGTTGGTGGCTTGTCAGCAAGAAGCTGGCCACATGTTGAGATTATTCTGCCTTATGCAATTATTGGTATCGTTTTGGCCTTGGCCTGTTCAAATTATTTAAACATACTGCAGTTGGGAGATGAAATGGCGCGAGGTTTAGGCTTGAACGTGGAAGTTGTCCGTATTGCTATGACTGCAGTAGCAGCTCTTTTGGCTGCCAGTGCCGTAAGCGTTGCGGGCTTGCTTGGGTTTGTAGGCTTGATCGTACCACACGCTGCAAGACTGTTAATTGGCTCTGACTATCGATTCCTATTGCCAGCTTCGGCGCTTCTCGGCGTAGGCGTTGTTACGCTTAGCGATACATTGGCGCGAACGGTATTTTCTCCTGTAGAATTACCGGTGGGCATAATTATGGCTGCTTTGGGTGCTCCATTTTTTCTGTTCCTCTTAAGGAGGGAACTTTGATGGGTGTTATTAATGCTAACAATATTATTGTAAAATTAACCGACAAAACAATTTTGCAAGGGATAACTTTGGATATACCTAAAGGCAAGGTTACAGCCATCATCGGACCGAACGGCTGTGGCAAGAGCACTACGCTGAAAGCTTTGGCGAGGATTATTCCCTGCATCAGCGGAAATATAACTTATGACGGTAAAGATATAAAGGTTTTCAGCCACAAAGAGTTTGCCAAACGTCTGGCAATATTAACTCAATCCCCTCAATCGCCGCCAGATTTAACAGTTAAAGATCTTGTAGAGTTAGGGCGCTTTCCTCACAGAAGTTGGTGGAAGCGCAACACTGAGGAAGATGAGCAGTGTGTTGAATGGGCCTTGAAGCAGGCAAGCATGCGACATATGCGCAACAGGCTTTTGAGTACATTGTCAGGCGGTGAAAGACAAAGAGCATGGATCGCTATGGCATTGGCACAAAAACCTCAAGTACTGCTTCTTGATGAACCGACTACGTATCTTGACATTTCACATCAATTGGAAGTAATGAAACTTTTAAAGAAACTAAACAACGAGCTTGGCCTGACGGTAGTTATGGTGCTACACGATATCAACCATGCCTTACACTATTCTGATCATATTGCTGTGATGAAAAAAGGAGAAGTCGTTGCTGCAGGCGAACCGCACGCGACTATTAATTCTGATCTTCTACGTGATGTTTTTCGAGTGAAAGTAGATAGCTTTGTCGGCAGCAACGGATTACCTGCCCTTTTGCCGATAGACCTGGTCTACGAGCAAAGCCAATAAATTTAATATAAAATCCTGGTGTATCATACTTAATAGAAAAGTTCGGTGAAAAGCCGACGCGGTCCCGCCGCTGTAATGATGAGTGACTCTTAAGAAATCCACTGAGAATAATTGTTCTTGGGAAGGAAAGAGAAGCGATGAATCAAAGCCAGAAGAACTGCCAGGATTTTTTGCGTTTTAACCACGAGAGATGGGAAACGTTTAACAGCATTATTTTGCATATTTCAATATTATTGCTGTAAGTAGCCTTTCCATTTCTGGAAAGGTTTTTTTGTTTTTGAAAAGATTTTTATAAATAATGGAGGATATAACAATTCTTGTTCATGATGAATTGCTTCCACGACTTATGGGACGTATGAAATACTTATTGAAATTGTAGATGACAAAAACATGAAAGATTTGAGCGGTGTATACGGAATTATTTTAGCCAAGCGGAGGGGATAGAATGCTTATTAAAAGGAAAAATGGCAGAAAGGCTATCTTGTGTTTATCTATATGTTTGCTGTTAGCTGCTTTTGCATCATTATTTTGCGGACAAATTGCAATACCGGCAAAAAACATCATAGCTATCGTAGGCTATCAGATGAATTTGCCTTTTTTTTCACAAGCAGATTTTACTCAGGAACAGCTGGCTGTCATCTGGTATATCAGATTTCCACGCATGCTTATAGGACTTTTGGTAGGAGGCGCATTAGGAATAGGCGGCGCTGTAATGCAGGGTATATTCAGCAATCCTTTGGCAGATCCTGGGATTATAGGTGTTTCCAGTGGCGCCGCCACTGGAGCGGTACTTTCCATTGCTCTCGGCTGGTCTACTCAGAATATGTTCGTTATGCCGGCTTTTGCCTTTTGCGGAGCTATTTTTGCTGTTATACTTACTGTTTTTCTCGCCAAGAAAAATGGCAAGATACCGGTCATGACACTGCTTTTAGCAGGTGTTGCCGTTGGTATGCTGCTGGGAGCGATTACATCAGGACTTTTAACATTTATGAACGAACAAAAGCTGCAGCAATATTTATTCTGGATTGTCGGCGGACTTGATTATCGGCGTTGGGAACACGTTTATATTGCTATTGGTCCTATTGCGGTTGGTATTACAATTATGTTGTTTATGGCAAGGCATCTTAATGTGTTAGTATTAGGCGATACAGAAGCTAAGGTAGTCGGCATGCCGGTAATGTTTTTTAGAATGGGATTATTGATTTTGACGGCAATGACAACCGCTACATCAGTTTGCGTGAGTGGTAATATTGGGTTTGTAGGATTGGTTGTTCCCCACATGATGCGCATGCTCATTGGACCGGACCACAGGGTGCTTTTACCCGCCAGTGCCATCGTGGGGGCTATATTTCTGGTTATATGCGATTCCCTAGGGCGCATAATTATTCCGCCTGCTGAGGTCAGGGTAGGAATTATGACGGCTTTGCTTGGTTCGCCATATTTTCTTTATTTGTTACGAAGAATGCAGAAACGGCTTGTATAAAAAGTTAGGGAGCATTTATATGCAAAGACGAAAAAGACGTTTTACCGTTGCGCGTGAGGAAATTGAGTGGTATCCTACAATTAATGTCGAAAAATGTATCAATTGCAAAGTTTGCTATGAGTTTTGCCCAAAGGATGTTTATGATCTGTTTGAAGATAAGGCTAAGGTCGTCAGACCATATCAGTGCGTGGTTATTTGTTCGGACTGTGTAAGCAAGTGCGCTAATGGTGCTATTTCGTTTCCAAAACGTGAAGATTTTGAAAAGTTTGTTATCTATGCTGACTAATTTTATATGAAAGAGGCATCTTGTGAAACAA
>JBOFWD010000030.1:0-4717 GCA_051653445.1 Acidaminococcaceae bacterium
ACAATGAAAAAAGAATCAAAGAGAAACTAGGATGGCTGAGTCCAGTAGAATACAGGCTCAACCTTTTGGCTGCATAAAAATTGCGTAGCAGTTAAAAACTACTACGCAATAAAGTCTAACTTATTGGGGTCACATCAAATGCGGCTAGCCTTGGTCTTTTTTATCATAATATCAGTGCCAAAACATTTCATAAAGTGATAATAATATTTCAATCGAAATCAGAATAATAACTGCCCATTCAAGGCGTGCACCGCGCTTGGCATGTGACAGATCAGAAAAGGCCTGATTGATATCAATCAGCGTTTCTAATTTCTGATGGATTTTTTCGTAGCGCTCTTTTAATTCAAACAATACTGAGAGTTTTTCATAGAGAGTGGCTGCTTCAGTATTGTCCCATGTGATATCCGGATTATCCAGCAGCATTATGTAAGAAATTGTGTTGAGTTTGAAGCTAAGTATTTTCCCGGACATTTTTGCCAGTTCTTCATCGGATACTTCAAGCCGCCCGTAGTTAAGATCATGAATAACATTCTCAATGCGATCGAGCAAGCTGTCTACACCAATTTCATTTTTTTCCAAGGCGACAGATTTTGCTAAAATTGTCGAAACAATTTCAAAATGATGAGTGCCGATTTTGTTGGCAATCATAAAATCATTGTTGATTGCAGGTCCTTGTTCCGGGTTTACTTCCAATTTATATTCGTCTACATAGGCAAAGAAATTGTTAATGGTTATTTGTGACTCAATTTTTAAGATATATTTTACAAAATCCATTATCTCATGATGTTGAAAATTAAGAAATACTATACTGCCAAAATGAAAAATATAAACTGTTTTATTCATGGGGTCATTCAATATGCCTTTTAAATTATCCGAATAGAGAATTAATGCTTCTTTCCATTTGAATTTGTGTGAAATGCCAAAGTGTTCACCAATTTTATTGAGATTTAATTCATTGGATATAGAAATTGCTTTGAAATAAGTAGCCATTTTAAGCTCATCCCTTTACAATCAGTTTATTGGACATCAAGATATTATAAAATCATAACCATCAAACCTAAAAAACGCATCCTTATTAATACTTAATTCTGCTTTTATAGTTTATTTCCTTTTCTTTGGTACCGTATAACGAGAATATGATTTGTAGAACAGATAAATGTTTTGGTAAAATAATTGCATACCAATCAGTGATGTTATATAATTATAAAATTATTAAATACTAAAAATCGTCAAAACGATTTATTAATTGGAGGAAATATCGATGAAAGCTTTGGACCGGAAAGGCAAGTTTGCTTTGTTGTCAATTTGTTCAAACACATTGCTCATTATTTTTAAAGTAGTTGCTGGCATGCTAAGCGGTTCTGTTAGTATTATTTCAGAGGCAATACATTCAGGAATGGATCTTGTTGCTTCAATTGTCGCATTTTTATCAGTCAGGGGGTCTGCTAAACCCGCTGACAAGGATCACCCATATGGCCATGGAAAAATTGAAAATATTTCTGGCATAGTTGAAGGGGTATTGATTTTTATTGCAGCAGGCATGATTATTTTTGCAGCTGCAAAAAAACTTTTTGAGCCGGTAGAAATTGAAGAGGCTTTTGTAGCAATAGGTGTTATGCTGGTTTCTGCAATAGTTAACTTTTTTGTTTCCAAAAAGTTATATCAAGTTGCCCAAGAAGAGGATTCTATGGCCTTGGAAGCAGATGCCTTACACTTGAAAACAGATGTATATACGTCTTTAGGTGTTGGTTTTGGCATTTTGTTGATTCAGTTAACGGGTTTTGCAATGCTTGATTCGATTGTTGCGATATTGGTGGCACTGCTGATTATCAAAGAAGCCTGGGTATTATGCCAAAATGCGCTGGAACATTTGCTTGACGTTCGTTTAACAGACGAAGAAGAAAAAGACATAGACGATATAATAAAGAAAGTAATGAAAAGCTATGATTTTAAGCTTATTGATTATCACAAGCTTAAAACAAGAAAGGCAGGCAATAAAAGGCATATTGACTTTCATATTACGCTAAATCCAAAGCTTACAGTTAAAGAAGCGCATGACATTGTTGGGTGCTTGAAAAAAGAAATAAATTCTAGATTTATCAATAGCAGAGTTAACGTCCATATTGACCCTGATAATAATGAAGTCTAGCATATGAAGAAATAAAAATTACAATATTTAGCAAAAATAAGAAAATAGTCACAAATAAATCACAATATTCTGTAAATTACATCTTGCATTTTTATTTTGCGGTTATTATAATGAAACTACAAAGAGCAGGAATGCTCTTCTGAATTAGAACGACAACACCTTGCAATAGACAGGCTTGTGATGTGGCGCAGTCCTAAGTAATTCTAAGGGCCGGGTGCCCAAGAAAGAAAAGGTAGTTCACGATTACTGTCCGATTCTTACAGAAAAAGTGCTATATAAGTTGACCTCACCAAGTACTCGGCCCGGTTAAAGTTCCGGAGTAGAGGAAAAGGATGTCACAATTTATGGTAACACTGAAAGAGCGAAGTGATTTGCTAACCGAGATATTTCATAGTGGTTATTCTGCTGTGGGAAAGGTAAGGAATGCAGTCGATGGCGCAACTAACGCAAAGGGTGTCGGTGATGTGGCCCACCCTAGGTACCTTTACCGGTTTCCGAATCGTAAAAAGGGAAGTGGGAGTCCACATGGACGGGGGCTATATCATTAGGGAGCGGATACTAAGGGATCCGCTCCTGATTTTTTTTGCCTATCTCAACATTAAAATTAGCAGAATCTTAAAATATTTTCTTGTAAATAAAAAGGGTTTTTGGTTTTATGAACGAAAGAATATACGACGAAGAAGCTTTTTGATATTAGTTTTAATAAGTGGATATTGTTTATTTGCGGTAGATTGGAGTGAACCAAGTGGACAATGAAGTTAAAAACACAAAAGAATTATTAGCAATTAAAGAAGTATCAGCGGAACAATTACATTTTTATTGTAAAGAAGAATCTTTTGCTTTTGAAACTACTTCTACTGTAAGACCGCTTCAGGGAATGATAGGGCAAGAAAGGGCTGTTAATGCCGTTGAGTTTGGCTTGCATACTAAAAACTTGGGCTATAACATTTTTATTTCAGGCATGGTAGGAACAGGTCGCATGACTTACGCCAAACAGGTTGTGCAGAAAATGGCAGACAAGCAACCGGTTCCTCATGATTGGTGTTATGTAAATAATTTTGACGATATCAGTAGACCCGCTACCATTAGTTTGCCTGCTGGCATAGGTAGTGTCTTTTGCCAGGATATGCAGGAGTTAATGGATAATTTAAGGAATCATGTTCCCAAAGCTTTCAGCAGTGACGATTATGAACGTGAAAGAACCGAAATAATGAAGAAGTTTCAGGAAAAACGAGGAGAAATGCTGCAGGCATTTGTTGACAAATCTGAAACTTACTCTGTTTTATCCAAGTGGTCTCCAACTGGTTTTATGATGGTACCATTATTAGATGGAAAACCTGTCTCTGAGGAGGACTTTCAAAAGTTACCCGAAGGGAAAAAAGAAAAAATCAGGAAAAACTTAGAAGCGGTTCATGACTTGGCTATGGAAGTCATAAGACAGGTTCAGGATACAGAGAAGGAGGTCAGGGAAAAAATTCGTGACCTTGATAGCCGAGTGGCAATGTTTGCTGTGGGGCATCTTATTGATGAAGTTCAGGAAAAGTACAAGTACAGCGAAGATATTATCAAATATCTTGAAGCTGTACGTGGTGATGTTGTAAAGAATATTAATGACTTTAAACAGGCCCTTGCTCCGGAGGAGGAAGGGGTTATGTCGCTTTTTAGAAAGTCGTCACAGGAGGTTATGAAAGAGCGCTATACAGTTAACCTTTTGGTTGACAATCGGTCTTGTCAGGGTGCGCCTGTAATAATAGAAACAAATCCCAATTATTATAACCTGTGTGGACGTGTTGAGTATTCAAGTCGTATGGGCACTGTTAGTACAGATTTCACTATGATTAAAGCAGGAGCTTTTCACCTTGCAAACGGAGGATATCTGATTGTCAATGCGATGGATGTCTTGGTAAATCCAGGCGTCTGGGAATCCATGAAGAGAATATTGAAAACTAGAAAACTTACGGTCGAAAGTTTGGGTGAGCAATATGGCCTCATTGCCATGGCTTCATTAAAACCGCAGGCGATTCCGGTCGATGTCAAGGTAATCATGTTGGGCAGCACTTATTTATATCATTTAATGTATCAATATGATGAAGATTTTCGTAAATTATTCAAGATTCATGCTGATTTCGATGCGGACATTGAGAATACGCCGGAAAACATTAATAAAATGGCAGAGTTTGTCAGCGTAACGGTAAAAAAAGAAAACCTGAAAGATTTTACCAGCGCTGCGGTGGCGCGCATCATAGAATATATTGCAAGGTTGAGCGGCAGTCAAAATAAATTTACAGCCCGTTTTAATCAGATAGTCGAAATTCTTTGTGAAGCTGATTCCTGGGCTTCGCTTGAGGGTGCAAAGCTTGTTGATTATGCACATGTACAAAAAGCAATTGATGAAAAACGCTATCGTGCTAATAAATATGAAGAACGGATTCACGAAATGTTCAAAGATGGTGTCTATCTTATTGACACTGAGGGTGCAAAAATCGGTCAAATCAATGGCTTAGCAGTATTGGGGATTGGAGAGTATGCTTTTGGAAAGCCGTCCAGAATTACTGCTAATACCTATCT
>JBOFWD010000031.1:0-32536 GCA_051653445.1 Acidaminococcaceae bacterium
AAAAGATGTGGATTTAATAAAAAAATATTTCGATTAAAACATAATATTGTATACATGTAAATTTAAAAGTGTTAAAATATTACAAAACATAGCGAATGTATGGTGCAAAACGCCGAACTTTACAAAAAATGTTGGCGCAAAGGATTGACATGGAGAAACTATGCGTTTATACTAAACACATAGTTTCTGGCGGCATTGAGACCGAATTGTTTTCTTAGAACAATTCGGCCTTTTTTGTAACAATAAATCGTAATAGGGGTATAATAGAGAAAAAACTGAAAAAACGGATTTTTGAGCAATATTTCTGTTTTTTTGATTTGTCCAGGTGGTGCAAAAATGTGTTTTTGAGAAATGCATGGGCAGAGATTGATTTAGACGCTATTGCCCATAATATCAAAGAAGCTAAGAAAAAAATCAATGCAAATACAAAATTATGTGCAGTTGTGAAAGCGGATGCTTATGGCCATGGCGCAGTGCCGGTTGCAAAAGCAGCTTTGACGGCAGGCGCAGATTTTTTGGCAGTAGCTTTGCTGCAGGAGGCTATAGAATTAAGACAAGCTGCAATTAATGCGCCTATTTTAATTTTAGGAGCCTTGCAGGAGGAATGTGCTGAAGAAACGGTAAGCAACGAAATAAGCCAGTCGTTATTTACTTTGCGAAGTGCGGAACTGCTTTCGGCAGCTGCGGTTAAACTTGGTAAAAAAGCGAAAGTTCATCTGGCAATTGAGACAGGCATGAACCGGATAGGGATAGTCCCTGAACAGGCGGGTGCATTTGCCGCTGAAGTTTCCTCATTGCCGGGCATAGAAATTGAAGGCGTTTTTTCACATTTTGCGCTGGCGGATGCCAGGGATAAAACCTTCTGCCGCGAGCAGTATGCTAAATTTCAAAAGGCTTTGTTTCAGATCGAAGAGAGAAAAATTGCCATACCTATCAAACACATATCCAACAGTGCCACGATTTCGGAGCTGCCGGAGATGCAGTTAGATATGGTAAGACAAGGTATTACTCTCTATGGATTGTGGCCTTCAGAAGATGTCGAACGTTGCCTTGATTACCAGCCGGTTATGAAGCTGAAAGCTAAAATTACTTTCGTTAAGCAAATAGAGAGTGGAGAAACGGTAGGTTATGGCAGAACTTTTAAAGCTGACAGACCAACGAAAGTAGCGACTTTGCCTCTGGGATATGCTGATGGCATCAGCCGCAAGGTTTCTAACAAAGGCTACGTTTTATTGAAGGGTAAGAAAGCACCTATTGTTGGCAGGGTATGTATGGATCAATTCATGATAGATGTTACAGATATAGAAAATGTAGAAATCGGCGATGAGGTCCTTATTTTCGGAAGCAAAGAATTATCGGCAGATAATGTTGCAGAATGGACAGAAACCATAAGTTATGAAGTTCTCTGTGCTGTAAGCAACCGAATTCCCAGAGTTTATATAAGATAGAGATAGATAAGCAGGTTGTTCAGCCATCAGGCTTGACAATATAGAAAAAGTACTTACAAAAACAAAGGAGTGAATGGCTAATGAGGGGTAAATTATTAGCAACAGCAATTACGGCAATGCTGGCGGTATCAGTATTTGCAAGTGGTTGTGGTGGGGGCAGCAAAGCTTCAGATGAGATTAAAATCGGCGTTGTCGGTGAAATGACTGGAAGCAATGCAACCTATGGAGCCTCAATGGTAAATGGTATGAAGCTGGCAGTAAAAGAGGTTAATGATAAAGGCGGAGTAAACGGCAAGAAAATTAATCTCGTAGTAGCAGATGACAAGAGTGAGCCTGCTGAAGCGGCAAACGCAATGTCCAAACTTATAAATCAGGATAAAACTCCTGTTGTAATGGGTATCTTCACCAGTTCCAATGCTATTGCGGCAGCTAATGTAAGCGAAACGGCGAAAGTGCCTTTCCTGGCAATTGGTGCAACCAACCCAAAAGTTACTTTGGATGAAAAAACAGGCAAAGTAAAACCAAACACCTTCCGTGTTTGCTTTATTGACCCTTTCCAAGGAACTGTAGGCGCGAACTTTGTTCTTAATGAAATGAAAATGAAAAAAGCAGTAGTGTTTGTTGATAATAGCAGTGATTACTCCAAAGGTTTGGCATCTTTCTTTAAACAAGCCTATACTTCTAAAGGCGGCGAAATTATCGGTGAAGAGGCTTATCTCCAAAAAGATTCTGACTTCAAGGCTGTTTTGACTAAGATTAAAACAATGAATCCTGAAGTTCTCTATGTGCCTGGTTATTACGAAGAAGTTGGTAAGATTGTTAAACAAGCTCGTGAAATGGGAATGACCTTGCCGATAGTCGGCGGTGATGGCTGGGATAGCCCTAAACTTGCTGAAATAGCTGGCGCGGCTTCTTTGAACAACACCTTCTTCACTAACCACTATTCCCCGGATGACACCAGCGAAGCGTCCAAGTCTTTTGTTGATGCTTATGTAAAAGCTTACAACCAAAAACCGGATGCTCCTGCAGTACTTGGCTATGATGGCGCGCGTCTCATGATAGATGCTATCTCCCGTGCAGGCGGCACCGATGCTGCTAAAGTTGCGAAGGCTCTTGCAGATACTAAGAACTACAAAGCAGTTACCGGCGACACTTCTTTGAACGAAACTCATGATGCAGTTAAGAGTGCTGTTATCATCGAATTCAAAGATGGTAAACAAGCATATCGCGCAACTGTTAAACCTTGATTTTGGTCAGATAAATTTGAATAGTATTTCGCTTATTCGTGGCTGTCATTGTCTTAGCACATTGACAGCCACGATATTTATTTTCAGCAGGAAATATGATATGTCATGGCGAATGCATATTACCTGGTAATTTGTTTAGCAATATATTTATGGAGGAGATAGAGATGACAGAACAGGAATGGAATGAATATGTAAATTTTGCATCCGGCGGTGAATGGCCGATACCAAGGGGGATGATCAGCGATTATAATAATTGGCTGTGTCGTTCTATTGTCGGCAGAGCCTTGTATTTTCGCGATAAGGTTGAAGAGGCGATGACCGTCCTTGCTACTGTTGTGGATGTTGAACCTTCAATGGAGAAGGTCGAAAAAGGAATGTCCGAAGCAGAGCACAAGATCCTTTGCCTCAGGGACATCGCCAAAATAATCTGGGGCTTGACCAGGAATACGGAGGTGGCGCTGAATTATTGGGATAAAGCGATAGAACTTTGCGCAAAATACCAATATCCTTTTGTCAGCGTTGCACGCGGTGAGATAAGCTACGGACGTCTTATCATGCTGGTGGCAGCTGGACTTGAGGAAAAAGCCTGCGATGAAGCACGTGTTCTGACCGGAAAAGAACGTTTTGAAAGAGAAGGCATCAACAGTTACCGTTATTTTGCTTATCGCTTTCTTGCGGAGAGGGAACACGCCAAGGGTAATATACAAAAAGCAGTGCTGCTATATGAAAAGGCTTTTTGTTATTATCCAAAATCAGCTGAAGGCGAACGCGATTATGCTGCCGCAGCTCAAATGAAGGATGCAGACGATCGTTATGCGAAATATCAGCATATGAGTTCTATGCAGTATTTGCAGTGGGAGATAACCTGCTGATTAATCGAACGATTAAAACATTTTGCATACAATTTGCTCTAAACTTGGTAAAATTATTACATATTTTATTACCGAGATTTTGTTGAGGGGAAGGTATTAGGGCATGTTTTTGAAGAAAAGAATGATTTTGATGGGTTTGGTTTGTTCGTTGGCTTTTCCCGCTGTTGCGTCAGCCGAGGGTTTCGGTATTAACGAGTGGAGCGCAGAGGGTGTGGCAATGAGCGGTGCAAGGATGTTCGCCGAAGATGATCCCGCTAATGTTGCTTACAATCCTGCTTCTGTCACAAAAGTGAAAGGCATGGGGTGGAAGAGTGGCGCTGTTTATATCAGCCCGCATGGCAAATATGAGGCGGTCAAGGCGATAGATGGCAGTGTGGTTGACGGCAAGAATGTCGTTCGTCCGGGCGTTTTGCCATATTTTTACTATGTTGACCAGATTGATGAAAAACAGTGGTTCGGCATAGGCACGTTCACGCGTTTTGGCCTGAGTTCGGAGTTCGGCAAAGATTCTATCGTGGCAACCAATGCTTATTTATCTGAACTAAAAGGTATGAGTCTTACGCCGACTTACGCCTGGAAACCGGATGCGAAAGTCAGTGCGGCTTTGGGTGCGGAAATCAACTATGTTGGCTTAAGTTTAAAGAAAAAAATACTTGGTGGTACTCAAGACAGCCAAATAAAGGGCGATAGCACGGCTTTGGGGTGGAATGCGGCTGTCAATTATGAGTTTGATGACAAAAATGAAATAGGTCTTGTTTATCGTTCGCGCATTACACATACCATGGATGCAGACTTTACTTCTACATACGCTGCCTTGAATTCTAAGGCACATGGCAAGGTCGTCTTGCCAGACAGCTATGCTATTGGTTACAATCATAAATTTGACGATAAAACACGCGTTGAGTTGAACGGTACGTATACCAGGTGGAGTACTTATGACAAGCTGAATATTTA
The DNA here is from genome assembly GCA_051653445.1 of Acidaminococcaceae bacterium. Taxonomy (GTDB): domain Bacteria; phylum Bacillota; class Negativicutes; order Acidaminococcales; family Acidaminococcaceae; genus RZYP01. The sequence goes on from JBOFWD010000031.1 coordinate 4,522, forward strand.
TTTCGATAACCCAGCCACGCCAGATAGTTTGGACGCCAAGAATTGGCAAAATGGCTGGCGTTATGCGATTGGTTTGGAACATAAGCTGAGTGACAAATACACCGTGTTGGCTGGTTTTGCCTATGATGGTTCCGTGATACCGGATGAGCATGCTGATTTTATGCTTCCTACGGGTAACAGACGAACTTATTCGCTGGGGGCACAATATCGTGACAAGGAGCAGACCGTGGCGTTAACGCTTGGCCACCTTGATATCGGCGACAAGGATATCAGCCAGAAATCAGGAGATAATTTCTCTTCGGCGCATACTCGTGACAATTATGCCAAGGTTGTTGCGGTAGGTTACGAGCGCAAATTCTAGCAATTGAAAATATAAGGTATCAAGAGCAATGCTTCTAACGAGGCATTGCTTTATTTTTACAACTTTTTAGATTAACCATGATAATCTTATAGCTAAACCAGTGTATGCGCGTCAGTGACCTTATCGGCGCAGCTATTAAACTTCGCGCTCCAATTCTTTTTAAAGAATTGCCAAGCGCGTGTCGAGGACAGAGTAGGAAGGCTACTATTGAGTATAGATGGTACAAATTACTGTATTATAAGGTTTTGCAAAAAGGCGCGGAAAGGCATACAATGGTACTGTAAAGGTAGTGAATCCAGAAGGCGGGGGATGACAATTATGGCCGTAATCTTCTATTTCAGCGGAACCGGCAACAGTTTAAGCGTTGCCAATAAATTGGGCAAGGAGCTGGGAGCTCGTGTTGAAGGTATCAGTGCTTATCTGCGGTCACCTTATGCTATTGAAGATGAAGTTCTTGGCTTTGTAACGCCTGTTTATTGTTTTGCCTTGCCGTCAGTGGTTAAAGCTTTTTTGCTGAATGCCCAAATTAAGGGGCCTCAATATTTATTCGGTGTTGCAACCATGGGTGCGATAGCCGGACAAACCTTGAATCAGGCTGAGCGTATTCTTGCGGGGCGTGCGATAAAAATGCATGCCGGCTTTAAACTTGCTTTGCCTGACAGCAGTATTGTTTTCCCTTCGCCGGCGAAACGCAAAGAAGAAATGCTGCAAACCGAAGAAGAAAAGGTTGCTAAAATTGTGGCCGCAGTGAAAAGACATGAAGAGAACGAACAAAGAAGCAATTTTTTGTTTGCGGGTGATTTGGTAGAAAACGTTGGCTGGTGGGTGATGAAAAATATTTACAAAATTGACCACAAGCATGCTGATGAAGACAGCTGTATAGGCTGCGGACTTTGCGCGAAAATCTGTCCGATGAGCTGTATTGAGATGAAAGATGAATATCCGGTATTTGGGGAAAATTGTGCGAATTGCTTTGCTTGTGCCCAATGGTGTCCGCAAAACGCAATCCGTTTGGGTAAACTGGTCGCCGGTCAAAAGACGAAGTATGTTCATCCCGGTATTACAGTGGGACAGATGCTTTTGCAAAAAAAATAAAAATTAATATTAAGCGATCTTGATGATTTTTAAATTTGCGGTTGGCTGTTATCTAAGGGAGGCTTAGATGACAACCGGCCGCTTTTGTTATAGAATTAAATAAATTTGGGTATGCCTGCAAATTGCTAAAAATTTATTGAGAGCAATTTTGTTGCAACATTATTCCTTTTTCATGCAAATATGCAACTGCAAGTGACAATTTTGCGGTTTGGGTGTAAAATGAAAAAGCAAGTTTGTTCAGTAAAACCATTAAATTAGTAGGAGTGTAGAATGGAATGAGTAATTATAACGTTGTCACTGAAGAAGTTATTTTGGCACTTAAAACTGCTGTGGGTGAAAACTATGTTTATAGTGATCCCGAGAAGTTGAATCAATATAAGACGGATGAAGAAACTGATATTCGTTTTCATCATTTGCCGGAAGTTGTTGTTGCTCCGGCTAATACTGACGAAGTTGCGGCTGTCATGAGGATTGCCAATAAATATGTAATTCCGGTTACGCCGAGAAGTGCCGGTACCAGTGTGTCCTGCGGAGCCATACCTGTTTGCGGAGGTATTGTTCTTTTGATGGAACGTATGAATAAGATATTGGAAGTGAACGAAGATGCCATGTATATGGTTGTTGAAGCCGGTGCGAGAACATCTGAAATTCAGGAACTGGCTAACAGCAAAGGGCTTTTGTATGCAGGAGATCCTTGCAGCTCAGACAGCTGTTTGATTGGCGGCAACATTGCGACTAATGCCGGCGGCAATAAAGCAGTGCGCTATGGTACTACCCGTGACCAGGTTTATGCTGTTGAAGTAGTTACGCCAACAGGTGATATTGCAAATCTGGGTGCTCGTTTGAAGAAAAAATCAACCGGTTATTGCATGGAACAGTTGGTTATCGGCAGTGAAGGTACATTGGGTATTATTACCAAAGCAACCTTGAAATTATTGCCTCTCGCCCCCTATAAATTAGATATTTTGGCAATATTCACTGATTTAAATCAAGCTATCGATATTGTTCCTGTTTTAATCAGAGCCGGGCTCAATCCTACCAGCGTGGAATTCATGGCGAATGAATTTGTGCGTTCTGCCAGTGATTATTGCGAGTTGAAACTGCCACATTATGAAGACGGCAATTATGTTATCATCACCGTTGAGACATTTAACGAAGATGAGCTGGAAACTAAAATGGAGCAATTGGATGAATTATGCAATGCTAACGGTGCAACGGACGTATTGGAAGCAGATGACAGGGTCTGGAAAATTCGCCGCAACTGTCTGGAATCCACCCGCGTACTAAGCTTGGTTAGCTCTTCTGATGACTTGGTTGTGCCGGTGGAACAAATAGCTGCAACTATTGAGCATCTTACTGAGGTTGCAAAGGATTATCCTTTCCAATTGTTTACGCTTGCCCATGCCGGCGATGGCAACCTGCATTTCACAATGCTGAAAGGCGATATGAGTGATGAAATGTGGGAGAGTGAATTAGAACGTTTCCATGCGGAAGCTTATCCTTACATTTATAGCTTAGGAGGCAGGCTCTCCGGCGAACATGGTATTGGCGCGAAGAAATTGGCTCCGATGGAAAAATATACTGATCCTGTTGAGATGAAAATGATGAAAGCAATCAAGAAAGCTCTTGACCCGAATAATGTTTTGAATCCGGGCAAAGTATTTAATCTGGACTAAAGATAAAAAAGCACCGGCTGCCTGCATTTTTTAGCAGGCAACCGGTGCTTTTTATTAACTGATTCAGAGCCAATTGCGATTTTTGAAATTTCTGTATAGGAAAAACGAAATGATTGCCATGAAAGCAATGCAAATAGGATAGCCCCATTGCATACGTAACTCCGGCATATAATCAAAATTCATGCCGTAGACACTGGTTATAAAGGTCAAAGGCATAAAGATTGTGGAAATCAAGGTTAAGGTCTTCATTATTTCATTCGTGCGTATATTGATATTTTCTGAATTAATTTCAATTAACATAGTAATTGTTTCACTATACATATCACAGGATTCCGCCAGCTGCTCGATATGGTCGCTGAGATCAGTCAGGTAAGGGTCGATGCTCGGTAGAAAATAGTTATCGCGCTTGAAACGCAGGTCTGTCACAAATCTCCGCATGGGCACAATTATGCGGCGTGACATGGAAATATCATGCTTCAAACTGGCCAGTTCTTCTTGCGGAGATGCATCTTCCTTGCCGGTCAATAGCTTGTTTTCTAATCGATCCAGGCGCTGATGCAAATGCTCGAGAATTGCAAAGTGGCCATCTATTAAATTATCCAGCAGCATATAGAAAACATAGCCCCTATGTGTATTTGGATATTTAAGCTTAAGGATGCGTTCGCGTGCTCCGTGAAAGCTGTCGTTGATTGGCGGCTGGAATGAAAGAATATAGTCAGGTCCCAGGAGAAGAACAATATGTTCTGCATGCAGGCGTTTGTGGTGTCCGGCAATTATCCTTTTGGTAACGAGCAGAATGCTGTCATCAAAAGTTTCTATTTTTGGCCTGTGTCTGGTATTGACGATATCCTCCTGCAGTAGTGAGGGCAGCTTCAGGCTTTCAAACAAAGCGTGAATAGAATCATTGTTAGAAAAGCCTTGCACGTCAACCCAGAGGATTGTATCGTCGGTATGTTTTAACATGCTTTCCGTCAATACGGCAGTTTCTTGCACGGAAGCGCTTTCTTTGCCGATGTTATAAATGAAAAATTTCGAAGGAATAGTGTCTTTCACACCTACGGAGACAAAAGAGCCCGGCGGCATGCCTGTTTTATCAGAGATATTTTCAACAGCCTGCTTCATAACATTACCTCCTAATCGCCTGTTCTCTTTTATTGTACCCCGAGAGCCAAAATGGTTCAAGTCAGTCACTATTAAAGAGTATTAAGGTCATAGGGGGTGTCCTGGTAAACGTAGTAATTCAGCCAATTGTAAAATAAAAGGTTTGCCGTGCTGCGCCATCTGACCACCGGCGTCTTGGTTGGATCATCGTTCGGATAATAGTTAACCGGAATATCCGGATTTAAACCTTTATCGTAATCGCGGTCATATTCTGACTTGAGAGTAAGTGGATCATATTCGGGGTGACCGCAGATGAAAAATTTACGACCGAGTTGGTCGGCCACCGCAAGAACGCCTGCTTCCGGTGATTCGGAAAGAATCGTAAGCTCTTTGTGCTGGAGAATGTCTTCGCGGCGGACCTCTGTGTGACGGGAATGCGGTACGAAGAATACATCGTCAAAACCACGGAAAAGTTTATTAGGATGGGTATTGTTCAGTGTATGCGGGAAAACGCCAAAGGTTTTGCACGGTAAATCATATTTGGGAACACCATAATGATAGTAAAGCCCGGCTTGTGCAGCCCAGCAGATATAAAGCGTCGAATAGACGTGAGTTTTGCTCCATTCGAGAATTTCAGCAAACTCCTGCCAGTAGTCAACATCTTCGAAGGCCATTTGTTCTACAGGAGCGCCGGTGATAATCATACCGTCGTAGCGGCGGTCGCGGATATCAGCGAATGATTCATAAAATTTAATTAAGTGCTCTGGAGAGGTATTTGTAGGTGTGTATGAAGTCGTACACAAAAAATCGATTTCAACTTGTATGGGCGTATTGCTGAGTAAACGCAAAAACTGCGTTTCAGTAATTACCTTGGTGGGCATGAGATTAAACAGCAGAATCTTTAAGGGTCTTATGTCTTGTGCTTTTGCACGTTCTTCGGGCATAATGAAAATATTTTCCTGCTCTAAAATACTTTTGGCAGGTAAGTCGTTATTTATTTTGATTGGCATTATTATATCCTCCGCTATTATCTTGCTGCAGCAAGCGCTTGTTTCAGATCATCGATTAAATCTTCGGCATTTTCAATACCGATTGAAAGGCGGATTAAGTCATCGGGAACGCCGGCTTGCTGACGCTGTTCGGTTGTCAATTGTGAGTGAGTGGTACTGGCTGGGTGAATGACGAGTGATTTTGCATCGCCAACATTAGCGAGCAAAGAAAAAAGCTCGAGCGCATCAATGAATTTCTTGCCTGCGGCAAGGCCCCCTTTGATGCCGAAGGTAAAAATAGAACCGGCACCTTTCGGTAGATACTTTTGTGCTTTTTCATAATCGCGGTGACTGGCGAGACCGGGATAGCTCACCCATGAAACTTGCGGATGGGCTTCCAAAAACTCTGCTACCGCCAGAGCATTTTCAACATGCTTGGCTATACGAAGCGGCAAGGTCTCTAAACCCTGCATCAAAAGAAAACTGTTGAAGGGACTGATGCAGGCTCCGTAATCACGCAATATCTGTGTGCGAAGACGCGTGCAGAAGGCTGTGGCGCCAAGAGCTTCGGCATAATTCAGACCGTGGTAAGAAGGATCAGGTTGGCTGAGCAACGGGAATTTTTCGCTGTTCCAGTCAAATTTGCCGCTGTCGATTACGATGCCGCCCATCGAGGTGCCGTGACCACCGATGAATTTGGTGGCTGAGTGAATAACTATATCCGCGCCAAATTCGATAGGGCGGAACAGGTATGGTGAAAGAAACGTGTTGTCTATAATTAGTGGCAAGCCGTTTTCATGGGCTATTTTTGCGACGGCTTCGATATCGAGAACGTCGATTTTTGGGTTGCCGATGGTTTCTGCGTAAATGGCCTTGGTTTTGGGTGTTATCGCTTTACGGAAATTCTCCGGATCCTGGGCATCGACAAAATTAGTAGTGATGCCAAGATGAGGGAGTGTATATTGCAGCAGATTGAAGGTGCCGCCGTAGAGGCTGGAGGAGCTGACGATTTCATCGCCGGTTTGCAGGAAGTTGAGAAAAGTGCCCACGATGGCGGCGTGTCCGGAAGCAAAAGCTACGGCCCCACTGCCTCCTTCGAGTGCCTTCATGCGGTTTTCGAAAGCCTCGGTAGTAGGATTGGTCAGGCGGGTATAGATGTTGCCGCTTTCTTCTAAAGCAAATAGGCGGGCGGCGTGGTCGGAATCTTTGAAGCTGTAGGCGGTTGTCTGATATATCGGTACAGCACGGGCGCCGGTTGTAGGGTCAGGTTGTTGTCCTGCATGAATGGCTAGCGTTTCAAATTTCATGTTCGATTTCTCCTTTTTAACGTAAATTTGTTCCTGTAAGGATGGCTCTGGCAAGCAGTGGTCGATTCATCGTGTAGATGTGAATACCGGCAAAGCCATAAGAAATGAGATCGTCTATCTGACGACAGGCATATTCAATACCGGCGGATTGCAGCGCGTCCTGATTATGAGAGTATTTCTCCATCATGTTTTGTAAAGCTGGTGGCAGCGTCGCTCCGCAGAGACCGCTGATGTGTTTAATCTGACTGGCACTGAATACCGGCATAATACCTGCTGTTATCGGCACGTTGATGCCTTCTTGCAAAGTGTTTTCGTGGAAACGTTTCAAATAATCATTGTCAAAAGCAATTTGGGTAATCAAAAGTTCTGCCCCTGCCTCAACCTTCTCTTTCAGATGCAGCAAATCTTCTTCTTTGCTGGCGGCTTCAGGATGTCCCTCCGGATAAGCGGCAGCGGCAATAAAGAACTTTTTGCGGGCGGCAATACGCTCAATAAGATCGCAGGCATGTATTTTGTTAATCTGTTTATTACTGTCCTTAGGTGGGTCTCCACGCAAAGCCAGGATGTTTTCTAAATTTCGTTTTTCAATTTCAGTCAGGATATTTTCGATTTCTTCATCGCTGCTGCTGATGCAGGTTAAATGTGCTAATGCTTCGATGCCTAGTTCCTCTTTGATATGTTGGGCAAGCTCGAGCGTTTTACTGTGTGTCGAACCTCCGGCACCATAAGTCACACTGATAAAATCCGGTTTTAAGACATGCAGTGCTTCCACTGCCTGCAAGACGGTTTCGAAAGGTGAATCTGGTTTTGGCGGGAATACTTCGAAGGATATTACGGGTTTCTTTTTTAAGAACAATTCATTAATTTTCATAATTTGTATGCTGCCGTAGCAGCGTCTCCTTTTCTATAGGTAATCGGCGTCTAAAAAAGCAGCCGTTCGAGAGGAACGGCTGCTGAAATATTAAGCATCACATTCTCATCTCTCAGACGATGTTGTCTGCTGGAATTAGCACCATGCGGTTTAACCGTGGTTGCCGGGCATCATTGGGCCAGTCCCTCCGCCTCTCTGGATAAGAAGTCGATATTAAATTGTTGAGTTGTTGAAACGTATGATATCTTAAAGAGAGGTTTACTGTCAAGAAAAAATAATAAAAAAAGGATATGTTTTTTTATTCGCATACTTTGTGTAAATATTTTTACTAAATGGATTACAGACGGACTATCATTTTCTTGATATCAATCTTATTAGTTTGCAGACCTGTTTTCAACAGAAAATCCTGTGTTTTTTCTAGTTCGATTATATCCTTGTCTGTAATAGTTGGGTTGAAATCATACCAAGGTGCCATGAGCTCGACGGCACTGGCGTCAAGACCTGTTTCTTTGGCGGTAAATTCATAAGCTTTTGCTTTATTAGTATTCATGAAGGCAATATTTTCTTTGTGTGCTGCTAAATATTGTTTAACTGCATCTGGGTATTGCTCGAGAAATTTGCCGCTGACGGCTATGACGATTGTGGCATCAACGAGATTTTCACCATTGGCTACTATGTGTGCACCTGCTTTTTCAGCACGCAGAACATCGGCGCCGGCGACAAGGGCGACATCAATGTTGCCTGTCATCATGGCATTGACTGATTCAGGAATACCCATGGAAAGAAACTCAACGTCGCTTGCAGCATAGCCTTCTTTATCCAAGGCGGCGATTAAAATCTGGTGAAGAATAGTGCCTTTCGGTCCGGCAACCTTTTTCCCTTTCATGTCAGCAGTAGTTTTAATCGCAGGATCTTTGGCCATGATGTTAAACGCTTTCGGAGCACGGCTGTAAGTGCCGATGATTTTGATGTCAACACCGTTGGAGGCGGCAAGAATTGCAGAAGTACCGCCTAAAGCACTGCAGATGTCAAGACTGCCTGCTGCCAGAGCTTCTGTTTGCTTTGCTCCTGAATTGATATCCGGGAAGGAAACCTTGGTATTTGTTTTAGCAAAGGCGTTAGCGATGGTCTGATTGTTTTTATCAATGATCGAAGGTATGTTAAGCGGTGACTTTACATAAGTTATTTTTAATGAGCTTGGTGCGACAGCTTTTTTCTCGTCTGGTTTTGTTTTATTGGCGCAACCGCTCAGGAAAAGTGCTGCACAAGCAATAAAAGCAACTAAAGCCAGCAATGATAATTTTTTCAAGATAAATATACCACCTTTACAGTTTTTTTACTCAAGACCCACCAAAATTTGCCGTCTTAAAGCTAAGACGGCGCTGGCCGCAGGATCACGCGGATAAGGGAGTTTTACCGCTATCTCCTCAATGATGCTGCCTTTTTGCATAATCATGACACGTTCACCGAGAAGGATGGCTTCTTCTATATCGTGCGTGACGAAGATAATCGTTTTTCTTTCTTTGCGGAAAAGCGCAAGCAGTGTTTCCTGCAAAGCTTTCCTGGTGAAATAATCAAGAGCCCCAAAAGGTTCGTCCATCAGGATGATATCAGGATTCTGAAACAATGTTCTTCCCAAAGCAGTTCTTTGAGCCATGCCGCCGGAAAGCTCTATGGGGTAGGCGTTTGCGAAAGCTGATAAACCAAGCGTAGTAAGAAGCAGAGGGAGTTTCTCTTTGGACATTCCGCCTTTAGAACTCGCAAAAGTAATGTTTTCTGAGACAGTCAGCCATGGCATCAAGCGTGGTTCCTGAAAGACAAAACCGATTTCCGGCTTTTTGTTTGCGAAGGACAAGGTGCCTGCAGTGGGTTCTTCCAGGCCTGCTAAAAGACGCAAAAGAGTTGTTTTGCCACAACCGCTTTTGCCAACGATTGCTGTGAAGCTGTTATCTGAAAAAGACAGGGTTGTTGCGGCTAGGGCTAAAATATTTACTGCGCCAGCAGTGTATATCTTCGTTAAAGACTCTGTTTTAATCGGCATAATGATTGCCTGCCTTTCTTCGCCAAGGCAAGAGACTGTAAGTAAGTTTCACAAAAAGGAGGTTGATCAGCGTCCCCAAGATACCGATGCAGAAAATTCCTACCAGTACGATGTCAGGGCGCGACATCTGTTCAGCATCCAGTATCATGTAACCGATGCCTGAAGATGCCGCAATCAGTTCTGCTCCAATCAGGGCCCGCCAACTGTAGCCAAGTGCCAGTTGCAAACCGACCATTATTGAGGGCACGGCAGAAGGCAATTGAATATAACGGGCTTTTTGCCATGCTGAAAAATGCAAAGAAGAGCCTACTTCAAGCAGTTTCGGGTCGCAATTTCTTATGCCGCCGTAGGTGTTAAGAAAAAGCGGAAAGAAGGAAGCTAGAAAAATTATCATGAGTTTGGAGGCTTCATCGATGCCGAACCACAAAATTATCAGCGGTATGGCTGCAAGCGGGGGTATATGCCTCATAAACTCCAGTACTGGCCAGAAAAAATCATGGAAACGCTTACTGCGGGCACAAAGAATGCCGAAAGGTAAAGCAACAAGGAAGGAACAAAAAAAGCCGCCAAGTACTCTTAGCAGGCTTATTGATAAATGGCGGGCGATTGTTCCGTCGAGGAAAAGCTGCCAGAAAACGGTAAAAGTTTTTTGGGGAGAAGGCAGAAGATAGGGGCTGAAAATCTCATATTTCGCCAGAAGGAACCAAACTGACACCAAAATAAGCGGCAGAGTGATAGTATTTCGCAGCTTGAGCATAGTTGACTCCTTTGCCATAAATTAATTTTAATTAAACTGTAAGCCAATTAAGATGCAAAGTCAACCGAATAAAGCAGGAGTTTTTAATTTCTTGCCGAACTTAAATAAAATCAGTGGAGAGTACTATTTCTCAGGAAATCATGAAAATATTTTTGGGAGTGGGAAATATATGAATAATTTTAACAAAGTTTTACTGGCCACGGACCTTTCAGCGGCCGCAGGCAAATTGCCGGACTGTTTGTTCGAGCTTTGCCCGGACACCGGAACTGAGATAGTGCTGGTACATGTCCTTGACGATGATGAAGACGCTGATCCTCACAGTAGTAGCTATAAACAGATTCAAGCAAAAATAAAACGGTATGAAGAGGATTTGGGCAGAGCTGGATATGAACAGGTTAGTGTTATGATACCTGTAGGTGAGGCCATTGAGCAGATTAATAATATTGCCGAAGAACTTAATGTTGATTTAGCTCTTCTGGCATCACACGGTAAAGGTTTTATTCGCAGCACGTTGCTCGGCAGTACAACCTTTGATCTGGCAAGGATGGCAAAATATCCGCTCTTTATCGATAAGAGCTATGCCGAAAAAGACGAACACAGGCCGCTATTAAAAAACATCCTGGTGCCTACGGATTTTTCCAAAGAATCGTTGACAGCGTTAAATTTTATACGTAATTTAAGAGAACATATCGAAGAAGTTGTTTTTGTACATGTTATTGAAAAAAGCCGTAATGCTGATGATTTGAATGAGCAGATGCAGAAAGCGGAATTAAAGCTTAATGAGCTTGCTGATGAAGTGAAAATTTTTGGTGTGCGCGGTGTTACCAGGATTGCTAAGGGTACTCCTTCCAAACAATTGCAGCGCATTTCCGTAGAGATAGATGCATCAATGATTGTCATAGCAAAAACAGGTGCCGGTCTTGTTAAAGGTTTACCTCTCGGCAGTACCGCCCAGAATCTGGCACTTAATACGAACAGACCGCTTCTGATGTTGCCGGAAACTGATGATATTTGATTTAAATATTGTAATATATTCTTGACAATCTTATGATTAGTCAGTATACTAATATTCGCAGTCGGTTTTTGGCTGCGAAATGTTTTTTTTGTTGGCCTAATTTCAAATGTTTTAACAAAGTTTTTCAACCGGAGAGATGTCCGAGCGGTTGAAGGAGCACGCCTGGAAAGCGTGTGTACTTGAAAGGGTACCGAGGGTTCGAATCCCTCTCTCTCCGCCATTTAAAATTGACCGCCAATGTTGCGGTTTTTATTTTTCTGTCGGACCGTGGCTGTCGGGTCCTGCGCAATGGGAGCCCGTGAACCTCGTCAGGTCCGGAAGGAAGCAGCGATAAGCGGTAACTCTTGTGTGCCGCAGGGGTGCCTGCAGCTGCGGCCCGACAGAAAAATAACCTTTAAACTGCTCACAGTAGCTTTTGTCGCTGCTATGAGTGGTTTTTTTGTTTATAATTATTGTGTGCCTGTAATGTTATATGGAAGCAAATAGCTACTTTAGGCAAATTTTTATTGTATAATACTAAGTGAAGAATTTTTAAAGGGGTGAGTGCGTGGACTATATAGCGCTTTATCGTCGCTGGCGGCCGCAGGATTTCGATGCATTAGTTGGACAGGATCACATTCGCACGGCATTGACCAATGCTCTCGATATGGGTAAAATTGCTCATGCCTATTTGTTTACGGGTCCACGGGGGACCGGTAAAACAAGCACGGCCAGAATCCTGGCTAAGGCTTTGAACTGTGAAAAGGGACCCAGCGCCCATCCTTGCAACCAATGCGAAAATTGCCATCGAGCTACCGATGGCAGCTCAATGGATATTTTTGAAATTGATGCTGCTTCCAACCGTGGTATAGATGAAATACGCCAACTCAGGGAAAAGGTTGCTTTTGCGCCTGTTAACGGGCGTTACAAGATTTATATAATTGATGAAGTGCATATGATGACGAATGATGCTTTCAATGCTCTGTTGAAAACATTGGAAGAACCGCCGGCTCACGTGGTTTTTATTCTGGCAACGACTGAACCGCACAAGATTCCTGCTACCATTCATTCGCGGTGTCAGAGGTTTGATTTTCACCGCGTTACGGTAGAAGAAATTGCTGCTCATCTGGCGAAGGTTGCTGGGGAAAGCGAGATTGCAGCTGAGGAAGATGCTTTGCGTTTGATCGCAATTCAGGCTGACGGTGGCATGCGCGATGCTTTGAGCCTGTTGGATCAATGCGCGGTTATGGATAAAAAGGTAACTGTAGAATCCGTACGCTCTGTCCTCGGTATTGTTGGCCGGGAAGGACTGCGTGCACTTGCCAAAGCAATTGGTGAAGAAGATTTGCCGCAGGCTCTCTTGACAATGAATGAGCTGATCAGCCAAGGCAAGGACGTTAGACAAATCCTGACCGAATTGTCGGAGTATCTCCGAGCTTTGCTTTTATACCAGGCAGCACCTCATTATGGCGATATTTATCTGACGGATACCAAAGAAGCCCTACAGGCATTGGCACCGCTTTTTACGGAAGCGCGCATTGTTGCGGCTCAGCAGCGTCTGCACGAAGCAATGGAAGAATTGCGTTGGGCTGTAAGGGGTAAAATAACGGCTGAACTCTGTATTTTTGATTTATGTAAATTGGATGGTACGTCCCTGCCGGCATTGCAGGCAAGGGTGGAAAAACTGGAAAAACTATTTGCCGGTAATACTTTCAACGGAGAGGTTTCCCTGAAAGCCGCGCCCGTAACACCGGGCCATTCTGTGCAGGAACCAGCAAAAAGGGTAAAGAGTGAGGCAGAAAAAACGATTCCGCAGCGGCCGGCACAGCCTAAGCAACTCCAGGTCGATGCTGCGGCAGTCAAAGAGGCTCCTGCTGCACCGGCGGCGGTAAAAGAAGTTCCGGGTGCGACGGCAAAGACTGACGGGCAGACAGAAGGCGTTCAAATGATGCCGGAAGGAGAAGAGCTTTGGAGTAAAGCGCTTGCGAAAATCAAAGCCGATAAAAAGATGTCACTGCATGCTTGTGCTTCTTGTGGTGTAGTGGAAGGATTTGACGGCAGGAATCTGACGGTTGGTTTTAAAGTTGCTTATTCCTGTGAACGCATGAAGCGTCATGATTATAAACAGAAAATGGAAGAAGTGATGCTGGAACTGACACGAGAATCTGTTAGTTTGCATTGCGTAGTGGAAGCAGCAAAGTCTGTTCAAAAAACTGTAAAAAAGGAGCCGGAACTGGATCCTACAGTAAAAAAAGCTTTGGAAATATTTGGCGGTACAGTCGAGAAACCATAATTTTTCTTTTAATAGTGGCGGCTATTTGATACAATTTAAAAAGGTTAGCAGTTTGAAGGAGGATTACAGATGTTTAACGGAATGGGCAATATGGGTAATATGCAAGGCATGATGAAGAAAGTACAAAAGATGCAGGCAGAAATGCTGAAAATGCAGGAAGAACTCAAAACGCGCACGGTGGAAACGACTGTTGGCGGTGGTGCTTTGACTATAATTGCCAATGGCAAAAAAGAAATCGAAAGCATTAAAATCAAACCGGAAGCTCTCGATCCGGAAGATGTAGAAATGCTTCAGGATATGATTGTATCAGGCGTAAATGAAGCTATGCGCAAAATTGACGAAATGACCGAGCGCGAGATGGGCAAAATAACCGGTGGTATGAAGCTGCCAGGTATGTAGTTGTCAGTAAAAGAGGAACATTATGCGAATGATCAAACCAATGGCTGATTTGTATGAACAGCTTAGACGATTGCCGGGCATTGGCTCCAAAACGGCTTTGCGTCTGGCTTATCATATAATTGACAGGCCGGAGTCCGAAGTAAGACAGTTGGCAGGAGCGCTAATTGCTGCTAAACAGCAGATAAAACTTTGTTCCGTCTGTTATAATCTTGCTGACAGCGAACTTTGCGAAATCTGCGGCAGAAAAGACAGGGACAGCTCGGTGATATGTGTCTTGGAACAGCCTCAGGATCTGATGGCAATGGAGCGCAGCCATGGCTATAAAGGAGTCTATCATGTGCTGCACGGCGTTTTATCTCCGCTTGATGGCATAGGACCTGAGAATATAAGGATTAAAGAGTTGCTTTTGCGTCTGCAGCAGACACCGGTTAAAGAAATAATTATTGCGACCAACTCTGATGTAGAAGGCGAAGCAACTGCAGTATACCTGGCTCAGCTTTTAAAACCACTGGGCGTTATCGTAAGCCGTATAGCTCATGGACTTCCTGTCGGCGGCGATTTGGAATATGCTGATGAAATGACGCTTGCCAGAGCGTTGGAAAATAGAAGGAATATGTAAGAGGTGTTTATAAAATGTCAGGTTTTGCAGCTTTTGTGCCTTATGTTGTTGCGATAGTTGTTTTGCTGTTAGTGGTTAAGTTTTTCTCACTGCCGTTCAAATTAGTTTGGAACGGCATTATCGGGGGAGCAACTTTGTGGCTCATTAACCTTGTGGGAGCTGCTTTTTCTTTTCATATTGATATAACGGTTATTAAAGCTCTTGTTGTCGGTTTTTTTGGAGTGCCGGGTGTTGTAGCCCTTGCTCTTTGGGAAATGTTGGCATAAATATAAGGTAAATGACGCCTGCTCATTATAATGAGCAGGCGTCATTATAATTTTCAGGGTATGTTTTACGATTATTTCACAAATTTTGGCAGGAAATGAAACAAGGAGACAGAAATTAGAATTAGAGGATGGAGGGGATATGAATGAATGTTCCATGTGAGGGAAAGTTGTGCTCATACGTGCAGGCAATGCTGTCCAGAAGACCTGCCGGCATAGATCGAGCAGACAGGCCGACGGAAGCTGCTGTTTTGCTGCCGCTGGTTGACAATCGTGGCAAACTTGGCGTGCTTTTTGAAGTGAGATCGAAATCTTTATCTTGGCAACCGGGAGAGGTTTGCTTTCCAGGGGGGAAAAAAGAAAAAAATGACTGCAGTTTGCAAGAGACAGCCGTCAGAGAGACTTGTGAAGAACTTAATCTGGCAGCCGAAGATATAGTTGTCTGCGGAGAGCTTGACTTTTTGGTAACCCATTTAGGCCCTATCGTCTATCCGTATGTTGGCAATATAAGGGACCTGTCAAAAGTAAAACCAAGCTGCGCAGAGGTGAGTGAGATTTTTGTTGTGCCTCTGTCCGAATTGCTGCGCCAGACTCCGCGTAAGGTGCACATGGAACTTGCCAATAGGGCTAATGATGATTTCCCTTTTGATTTGCTGCCGCGGCATCCACGCGGTTGGCTGCAGCGTAAAGGTTATGATGTGTATTTTTATGAGCATGAAGGTCATGTTATCTGGGGATTAACCGCACGGATTCTCTATAGTTTTATGCGCAGATTGAAGAAGGAGCTGCCCGAAAGTTTTTTTGACGATTGAGCTTAATTACTGTATAATTGGTGGATTAAGACTCATAGGAATAGAGGAGACGTAAACGTGCAAATGATGTTTGGTAAAAAGATCATAGCTATTATTGCAGTAATTATTTTAGCTCTTAGTTATGTTGTATATGAATATTTCACAGGCAGCTCGCTTTTTGGCGGCGCAGCATTAGATTCGCTGACGCGTGCCGATCGTTTGGCGCTGAAAACCAATATAGTAGTGATGGGTGTTGATGAACGCAGCGAAGATTCAGGACGTTCTGATACACTCTTTGTTGTGATGCTTGACCCAAAAAGCAACAACATATCGTTATTGTCGGTGCCGCGTGATACGATGGTGAGAATTCCAGGACGTGGTTGGGATAAAGTAAATCATGCTTTTGCCTACGGCGGGCACAAATTGACGCAGCAGACAGTAGAAGAATTTTTGGGTATTCAGATCAACAATTATGTGATTGTAGACTTCAGAGGCTTTAAAGACCTTGTTGATGCCATTGGAGGCATTGATATCAATGTTGAAAAAGATATGTATTATGAAGATCCTTATGATAATTTAGTGATTGATCTGCAGAGGGGCAGACAACATCTCGATGGTGCAAAGGCGATTCAATATGTCCGCTATCGTGATGAAGAAGGCGATATTGGCAGAATAAAACGCCAGCAGCATTTTATGGCCGCCATCTATGAGAAGGTAACTTCTACTGAAATACTTACAAAAGTACCGGGCTTAATCAAAGAGCTGGTGACGATGATAAAAACGGACATATCGATTACCGATATGATAAAGCTTGCCAAGGCAATGAACAAGACAATGAAGGATCAAAAAGGTCTTCATATGGCTATGGTTCCTGGAGAGCCTGTGTATATTGACGAAGTAAGTTATTGGGTGCCGGATATGACCGATTTGCGGGCTATGATGGTTGACATGCAAGGTGCTACGATGAGCGACAAATATCGTGTAGCAGCCGAAAAATTTGAAGCTGAGTATAAAAAAGTAGTTCCTGATAGCGAAATTGAAGTTACTAAAGATGAGAAAACGGATAAAAAAGTAAAAATTTTGCGTAAGACATCAGTTGAAGAATTGAAAAAGTCAGATAGCCTGTCAGATGCCAAAAAGACAGCTACGGATGCTCCAAAGAAAAGCACTGGGTCGAAACAAGGAACAGCAAGTGAACAAAATATTTCCGAACAAACAGTAAAAAGGAATGTTTCGCTGAAAATTATTAACTGCAGCAGCCGTCCTGAAGCTTTGGACAAGGCGGTCAGCCTTGCGGAAGGAGCAGGTTTTATTGTTGCCGCTACCGGTACAGGTGAAAGGATTTCTGCTACGCAGGTAGTTGCTACGAATACTGATGGCTGGGTGGTTAGTAAGTTATCGACGTTGCCTTTCAGTTATTCTATGAGAATATCACGTAATCCTGACGCAGATACCGAAGGAATCGTCTATATCGGGGAAGATTTCAAATAAAATATTTCCAGAGGCCTCTTGCATATTGTATACAAAAGTGTTATACTGTTTACATAATAAATCAGCCCCTCATTTTGCCCTTCTCGTAAGGGCTTTTTTTTTTGCTTTTTTGAGGATGATAAAAGCTGTGTGATATAATTAAAACAAGTATCAAGGAGGATTATGTTGTCTGAAAAAGTTTACCTGGTGTGCGAAAAGAATGTCTGCGGACATATAAATCGTCAAAAGTTAGCAAAAGCATTGCAGGAAAGAAATATAGAATACGAATTGTTGCCTGTGAGCCAAAGAATTGCTATCAAAGAGCCAGCTATCAGCGAAGAGTTTTTTTCAAAAATAGCATGGCTTTGTTTTGCTATGCCGGATTCTGTAGGAACATTTTATTCTTCTTTTCATAATTTGCTTGCCAAAGGTTTTTCTTTTAAAGTGGCTGCGCAGGATGTGAATACGGCGGCAGCATTGTCCCAAAAAGGATTGGAAACCGACTATGTTCCTGTGAGGCCTTTGGCCTTCGGGCAGAAAGATATTTTGCATAAATCAGGCGGAATTGTTGTTGCTGTTGATGGCCAGGAATGGGCAGGCCTGAAACCAACAATGAATATTGTATGTACGAAACGCAAAGCCTTGTCCGTTAGTATGCCAGAAGAGCGAGCAGCTGTTTTTTTGCTCAACACGCCGCTGGAAGCGGAATATTTATTTCAAGCAATTCCTGCCGATGGCGTATTTATATGCAAAAATCCGGCGACAGCCGAAATATGTTGGCAGCATGGCAAAACGGAAGTTATTTTACCGGCTGATTTTACTTATGAAGGCATACTGCAAGAGCTGAAGAAGCATCTATTCTGTTAACCGAGGACAAGCGTTTAGTTTGGGATTTTTAATCAGAT
The DNA here is from genome assembly GCA_051653445.1 of Acidaminococcaceae bacterium. Classification (GTDB taxonomy): domain Bacteria; phylum Bacillota; class Negativicutes; order Acidaminococcales; family Acidaminococcaceae; genus RZYP01. The sequence goes on from JBOFWD010000031.1 coordinate 22,454, forward strand.
ATGGTACAATTAATAGGGTTTATTTTAAATGAACGCATTACCACCTTAAATGTGATTATGCTGGAGGAATATTAATGCGCAATGATATACACATTGTATTAGACAGTACTGCTGTTATGGGGGAAACTCCGCTAAAGAATGATAAACGCTGTCATGAAGTAAGATTAAGCGTACGGCATGGCAAAACAGAGTGGCGTGATGGAGAAAAGTCTTTGGCTGAAATGTTCGCTATGGTTGATGCAACCGGTGAATTGCCGAAAACTTCCCAACCGCCGCTTGGCGACTTTTTAACAATTTTCAAAGAGTTGTCAGAGCAAGGCAAAAAGATAATCATGATAGCTATAGATGGAGTTCTCAGCGGCACAGTGCAAACAGCGCGTCTTGCGGCGAGACAGGTAATGGAAGAAATTCCGGGTGCAGATATACGTGTCGTTGACAGTTTGACTGCTGCTAATGCCGTTTCCGGAATGGCGATGGCGATTCTCGAATATATCGAAAACGGCGCTGATCTTGATGAAGCCGAGGCATACGCTAATGATTTAGCTCAAAGAACGGAGACCCTTTTCAGTATTGATACTCTTAATTATCTGCAAAAGGGTGGGCGTATAGGAGCTGTTGGTGCTTTGGTGGGAAATCTGCTGGGCATTCGCCCGATTGTCTATCTGAATAAAAAAGGTGAGCTGACGATTGCCGATAAGGTAAGAACAAGGGGAAAAACTCTGAAGAGAATGCTGGAGTTGGGCGATAAATTTGCTCCGTTTGAAGCTATATATATTGCTCATGCGGATGAACCTGATAACGCAGAAAATTTGCGGATGCAATTAATGGATATGTATCCTGGCGTGCCAATTATGGTGACCGGCATTGGAACTGTATTGGCTTCGCATTTAGGCCCAAAAGGGATTGGCATCTTTTTACGCCGTAAAAAGTAGAAAGGGTGTAATTAATGAAAATAAGACAGGAAGCGGCTGTGGATGGCAGCGATTTGAAGACGATGCTGCTAGGCGCTTATCAAAGTTTTGAAAATAATTATGAAATGATTAACAATCTTAATGTTTTTCCTGTGCCGGATGGCGACACGGGTACTAATATGCTGCATACGATGTCGGCGGTAGCCGATGCAGTCAGCAAACTGGAAAATGCAACTATAGGAGAGGTTGGGCAGGCAGCGGCAAAGTCGGCGATTCTTGGTGCGCGCGGTAATTCCGGCGTTATTTTGTCACAACTCTTGCATGGTATTGGTAAAGGTTTAGCGGGGAAAACAGCTGCCACTAATAACGAAATCGGCAAGGCCTTTCAGTATGGCGTTTTGTATGCTTATCGCTCTGTTTCAAGACCAGTGGAAGGAACTATTCTCACTGTTGCCAGAGGTATTGCCAAGGGCGCTTACCATGCTGTGCGTGAGGGGCGGGAATTTACTGAAGTTTTGCAGCAGGCAATTGTTGCCGGACGTGCGGAACTGGAAAAAACCCCTGAACTATTGCCGGCTTTAAAAGAAGCGGGTGTTGTTGATGCAGGGGGACAGGGGCTGATTGCATTTTTTGAGGGTTGCCTGGCGGGGCTGAAAGGCGAAGTAGCACCTGTTTTTGTGCCTGTTGAAGCACCGGAAGTGAAACTTGATCTGACCGAGGAATTTGACTTGGAATATCCTTATTGCACAGAATTTGTTGTGCGTGATTCAAATATAGAAGAAAAAGAAGTTATGCATGAACTTGAAAACATGGGTAATTCTTTGATTGTCGGCGTTGTTTTTGACATAGTGAAGGTGCATATACACTCAAAAAATCCAGGAGCGGTTTTGCAGAAGGCTATGCAATGGGGCAGTCTGCATGATATCAAAATAGATAACATGGCGGATCAACATCGCGGTGAAGGTTTTAATAAACAGCAAGCGGTTTCCAAAGCCGGTTTGGCAGTTTTGTCGGTTGCAGCCGGTGATGGCATTGCCAGAATAATGAAAAGTATCGGTGCTGAAGAAGTAATTTATGGCGGACAAAGCATGAATCCGTCAGTTGAAGATTTTGTACGTTGCATTGAGAAGGGCAGCGCTGAACAGTATATAATTCTGCCGAATAACAAAAATATTGTATTGGCAGTTCAGCAAGTCAAAAAACTTTTAGGAACCAAGCAGATAGATTTTATACCTACTAATAATCTTGCACAGGGATTAGCAGCTTTAGTAGCTTTTGATAAAGAAAAATCGATGGTTGAAAATGTCATGCTTATGCGAGAACAGGCGAAAGCTGCACGCAGCGCTGCCTGCAGCTTTGCAGTGAGAGACAGCGTCGTTAATGGTATTATAGTAAAAAAAGGCCAGTATATCGGCCTGGTGGAAGAAAAAATAGTTTATGCCGGTGATGAACTTTTTGATGTGGCAGCAAAAACACTTGTGCTTGCGGCTGAAGGGGCAGAATTAATCAGTATTTATTACGGCAAGGACATGCCTGCGGAGCAGGCTGAAGAACTGGCTGATGAGCTCAAAAAAATGAATGGTGACTGGGAAATGGAAATATTTGATGGCGGACAACCTCTTTATCCATTGCTGATGGTTATTGAATAAGAAATTATGAGGATAAGTCCCTAGCGGGACTTATTCTTTTTATGGGGGCGGGCAATTGGAAAGTATTTTTATCAGCATCGCAGCCGGCATTCTATTTGGTTGTTTTGATGTATTTAACTATGACAAGAAAAAATTCCTGAATCGGTTGTCAACTGCAGCCTTGCTTATCATGCTTTGGTGTCTTGGTGCCAAAATAGGCTGTGATGATGAACTTTTGCGTAATCTTGGGCTTCTGGGATATAGGTCGGTTGTTATGGCTTTTGGTATCATCCTGGGCAGTCTTTCTTTATTGTGGGTTGTTACCAGAGTGTTTGCCCATGATATCAGGCAGGAAGAACAGGAGGACAAGGAATGATTTATGGCATTATCGCAGCTATTCTTGCCGGCATGGGGTGTGGTTATTTATGGCTTTCAACAGCAGCCAGGCCAATACTTGATCAGACACTGCTGGCAGCTTTGTCTTTTATGGTTTTTGTGGCAGGAGTAGAAATAGGAGGCAACAGGCATATAATAAAAAAAATATGCAATCCTAAGGGATTGGCATTAATGGCAGCTATTCCTGCAGCGGTAGTCATTGGCAGCATTATTGGCGGATGCATTGCGGGGATGGCTATTGGCATGAAAAGAGAAGATGCTGTCCTTGTCAGTGCCGGACTTGGCTGGTATAGTTTGTCGTCAGTAGTTATAAGCACTATGTACAGTGTCGAAATTGGCACAATAGCCTTTTTGACTAATGCTTTACGAGAAACGCTGTCTTTTGTCCTGATTCCTCTGGTCGCAAGATATAACAAAATTATGAGTATAGGCATAGGCGGTGGCAGCACTATGGATTCTACATTGCCTGTTATCATCAAATATACTGACTTGCATACAGGGATTTTGGGTTTCATTAACGGCTTGGTTCTGACGCTTTTGGTACCCTTTTTACTGTCAGTATTAATGCCAAAGTAAAAAAACAGCAGTAAAAAATCATTGCAGAAACAAAAAAGCGTTGCCGCTTTATTTTTGGCGGTCAACGCTTTTTTTTATTTTGCTTTTTTCAGGCTCAAGCCTATGCGGTTACGCTGTTCATCGATGCTGATGATAATGGGCTCAATAACATCGCCGACACTTACCACATCAAGGGGGTGGCGGAAATGCTTATTGCTGAGTTCTGAGCGGTGAATGAGGCCGCTGACTTTCAGACCGATATCAACAAAAACACCGAAGTCGACGACATTTTGTACTGTGCCTTTAACAACAGAGCCTATTTCCAACTCAGACAATTTGGTGACTTTTTTACGTGCGATAGGAGCAGGGGCATCTTCCCTGGGGTCACGACCGGGGTTAGCAAAGGCATTTAAAATATCAACAACTGTAGGTTTGCCTGCATTAAGTTTTTCTGCCAGCAATGAGGCATCAGCTTTTTGGGCTGCGGCTATTATTTCATTCTGCCTGTTTTGACATTCACTGATGGAGAAGCCAAGTTCACTAAGAATTATTTTGGCCAGTTCATAGCTTTCCGGATGAATCGCGGTATTGTCCAGGGGGTTTTCGCCGTCTTTGATACGTAGGAAGCCTGCACATTGTGTAAAGGCGGCAGAACCAAGGCGCGATACCTTAAGCAGTTCTTTGCGATTCTTGAAGCGCCCGTTGTTATCGCGCCAGGTGATAATATTTTTAGCGACACTTGCTGAGATGCCTGCTACGTAGTTAAGAAGTGCAGGAGAAGCTGTATTTAGTTCAACGCCCACATGGTTAACGCATGACTCGACAACGGCACCCAAGGTTTCCGTAAGCGTTTTTTGATTGACGTCGTGCTGATATTGGCCGACACCTATGGCTTTTGGTTCGATTTTTACCAGCTCGGCCAACGGGTCCTGGACTCGTCTGGCAATGGAAACCGCGCCACGGATGGAAACGTCTAGGTCCGGCAGTTCTTCACGTGCCAGTTTCGATGCTGAATAGACAGAAGCGCCGGCTTCACTGGTTATCAGATAGGAAAGCTTTAACGCGTGCTTCTCGATCATTTGGGCAGTGAACTCTTCTGTTTCATAAGAAGCAGTGCCATTGCCGATGGAAACAAGCGTAACGTTGTTATTTTTGACTAAGGCGAGGAAGTCTTCTTCAGCTTGTGCGTGCTGGCGGTCGCTGCCCGTGATATAGAGAGTGCCGATGGCTTTGACCTGGCCTTCTGGGGTGATAACGGCTGCTTTGCAACCGGTGCGGTAACCAGGGTCAAGACCAAGCACTGTATGCCCGCTTAATGGCCTTTGCAGCAGCAATTGTCTTAAATTAGTAGCAAACACGGCAATAGCCTGTTTTTCTGCTTTTTCCGTAAGCTCGTTCCTGATTTCCCGTTCGAGGGAAGGAAAAATCAATCTTTTGTAGGCATCGGCGGCTGCCGTAGTATAAAGTTCTGCAAAAAATCCGTTTATCTTGATTTGCAGCTTTTGATTTATTTTGCCTAGTGCAGCTTCAGAAGGAAGCTGTAAATGCAGTTTAAGACACCCTTTTTTCTCGCCGCGATTGAGGGCCAGAATGCGATGCGGCGGCAATTGTTTTACCGGTTCGGCATATTCTTTGTACATCAGAAAATCCTGTCCAATAGTTTCATCAACGCAGAGTTCAGAAACCATTTCCGCATTTTGCCTGATGAATTGACGAATTACTTCGCGGATGTCGGCACGTTCGGAAATCGTTTCTGCTACAATATCAGAAGCACCGGCCCAGACATCAGCAGGTTCAGATAGTCCATTTTCTTCATTAAGATAGTTTTGTGCCAATTGTTCAATAGTTTCGGCTGGCTTTTCCTGTGCTATGATTAAATCAGCCAAAGGAGCAAGACCTTTTTCCCGCGCAATCTGTGCCCGTGTTCTTTTCTTTTGTCGGTAGGGCAGATAGAGATCCTCAAGCTCCTGCAGTTTGGTAGTATTATTGATAGCCTTTTCCAATTCGGGCGTCATTTTTTCCTGTGCCGTGATGGAAGAGATAATTTCGATTCGTCTTTCCGCAATGTTGCGTAAATATTGTGCGCGCTCGCTGATAGAGCGGATTTGCTCTTCATCAAGCTCGCCTGTTGCTTCCTTGCGGTAACGGGCAATAAAAGGGATGGTGTTGCCTTCGTCAAGAAGTTTCAAAGCCGCATCTATTCTTTTTTCGGCAATGACGAGTTCTTTGGCAAGGATACTGATAATTTCTGACATAATCTACCTACTTTCTAAACAGTGTGAAAGTGTTAATTCGTTACACATGTTGAAAAATCCTTTATTTGCATTCTTGACAAATAATTATTCCGAAAATATAATTAAATCTGCAACTTATCAATATAATAATCCTTATTAATTGGTATAGCGTGAAAATTTACTGTTAAGGGAGGGAAAGATATGCTTACGAGTCAAAGTCTGGCCGGGGTTTTACGAAATAGTGGTTTTAAGGTTACACCCCAGCGGTTAGCCGTGTATGAAGCCTTGGCCAAAACGAAGGCCCATCCCAATGCAGAGCTTTTATACAACGAGTTGAGACCCAAATATCCGTCTATGAGTTTTGCAACAGTTTATAAGACTGTGGAAATTTTGAACGAACTTGGTTTGATTACGGTTTTGAACACAGGCGAAGGCAGTTCAAGGTATGATGCTGATGCTTCTGAACATGCACATATCCAGTGTACTGTCTGTGGCCGTGTAGATGACGTAGGTCCTTTGTCGGTTGCTGAACTGGATGCAGAAGTTAATGCGGACACCGGCTATGAAGTACAAGGACAGAAACTTTATTTCTATGGTGTTTGCCCAGCTTGTAAAAATAAAGCTTAAAGAAGAGCAGCCAGCTGAAAAGCTGGCTTTTTCGCTTTTTTCACAATTTATTTTACCGTATTTGCTATAATATAAGGCAAGTGGTATTTGTATATTATTAAGGGGGAACCGTAATGACAGAGCTTGCCCATTACCTGGAACATACGCTTTTGAAACCAGAGGCAACAGTTGCAGATATAATACATTTATGCGAAGATGCAAAGAAATATAAGCTCGGGGGAGTTTGCGTCAACCCTTGTTATGTCGCTTTAGCAAGGCATTTATTGCTGGGGACCGGCACAAAGGTTATAACGGTTGTCGGGTTTCCTTTAGGAGCGACGTATCCGGAAGTCAAGGCGCTGGAAGCCAAAATAGCCGCAGAAAATCATGCCGATGAAATTGATATGGTGATGAACATATCGGCTTTCAAAACCGGTGACTATCAGGCTGTGGAGAACGAGATTAAAATGGTTGTTGAGGCGGCACTGCCGTGTGCGGTCAAAGTTATCATAGAAACGGCACTTTTAACTGATGATGAAAAACGCAGAGCCTGCCAGTCGGTAATTGCCGGCGGTGCAAAATTCGTGAAAACAAGTACGGGTTTTGCCAAGAGCGGGGCAAGCCTGAGTGACGTGCGTTTGATTAAAGAAACGATTGCTGGCTCAGGGCTGGGTATCAAAGCGGCCGGCGGTATTCGCGACGCGGCGACAGCAAGAGCAATGTTGGCAGCCGGTGCGACGCGTATAGGCACAAGCGTGGGAAATCTTATTGTAACGGAGGATATATGAGCAAAGAATTCGAAGTTGCAGTAATTGCCAGCGGCAGTAAAGGCAATGCTACTATTATCAAGGCTGGCGATACAGCTTTTCTTATTGATGCCGGTATCAGTTGTCGCAGAATTACCAAGGGTTTGAAAGAATGTGGTCTGCATCCGCTTGATTTATCAGGTGTGCTGATAACCCATGAACATACTGACCATGTAAGTGGTCTGCCGGTTTTAAGCCGAAAATACAAAGTGCCGATCTTTGCCAATGAAAAAACCTGGCAAGCGATGGAATTGCGCAGCGAGATTGAACGTTCCTGTCACAGGCTTTTGCCGGGGCAGCTTTCTTTCGGCGGCATGACCGTTTTACCTTTTGCCATATCTCATGATGCTGCGAGTCCCGTCGGATATTCTTTCCTTTTCAAAGAGGAGAAATGTACATATCTGACAGATAGCGGATTTGTTAATGAGGAAATCAAGCTAGCTTCTCTTAACAGTGACGTGCTGATTTTAGAAGCCAATCATGATGAAGAGATGTTGAAAACAGGTTCTTATCCCCGGATGTTGAAAGAACGTATCCTCGGGACACGCGGACATCTATCCAATACAGCCGCAGGCTGGTTTTTGGCCAAGATGGAAAAAATGCCTAAGGAGGTTTTTCTGGCTCATATCAGTCAGGAGAACAACAAGCCCGAACTAGCGCTTTCGACGGTAGAAAAAATTTTAAATGCTTCAGGCTGTTCTGCGCTGCCACGAATATTTGTTACATCGCAGGCTGATCTGGTACATAATTGATTTAAGGAGTGATAGCTATGCATAAAGGTATTTTCAGTAAAACTGCTTCAGTTTTGTTTGGTATTTTCTTAGGAGTAATGCTTGTTGTAGGTGGCTGCTCTTTAGCAAAAAATGGCCAATTTGCTCAAAATGGATCAGGCCAGCAAATAACAGGCAAAGCTGCAGCAGCCGAGCCAAGTGAAGCAAGAAATACACCGATTGTGAAGGCTGCAAAAAAAGTAGGGCCGGCTGTAGTTGGTATTACGAACAAAGCCTTGGTAAGAGATATCTTTAACAGGGTTCAGCTGACTGAGCTTGGTACAGGCTCAGGCGTTATTTATGATAAAAAGGGACTTATCGTTACCAATAATCATGTCGTAGCAGGAGCACAGGAAATAGTTGTCAGCTTATCTGACGGACGTTCCGTACCGGGACAGGTTCTTGGTACCGATGCGGCAACCGATTTGGCAGTTGTCAAAATTGATGCCGATAATCTTACAGTTGCATCCTTTGGCGATTCCGACCAGATTATGGTTGGCGAGCCGGCTATAGCAATCGGCAATCCGCTTGGATTGGAATTCCGAGGAAGTGTTACTGCCGGTGTTATCAGTGCATTGAATCGTTCCATTGATCTCGGTGAACGCAAATTCAGACTGATTCAGACTGATGCCGCGATTAATCCCGGCAATTCCGGCGGTGCACTGGTTAATGCTGATGGCGAGGTTGTTGGCATCAACAGTGCCAAAATAGCGGTGTCCGGCGTAGAAGGCATAGGGTTTGCTATTCCTATCAATGCGGCTAAGCCTATTATCGCTGACCTGGAAAAACAAGGACGTGTTTTAAGACCGTACCTCGGCGTAAGTCTGGTTGATAAAGAGATTGCGGCGCGTTATGGCATTGATATAGATTTGCAAGGTGGTATTTATATCATTAAAGTTGCCGGCGGTGGACCTGGCTGGAAAGCAGGTCTAAGAACCAATGATGTCATCATAAAATTTGATGGCGAGAAGATCAGCAGCGTCAGTGATTTAAGAGATAAAATTGCGGCTAAGGGAATTGGCGCCAAAGTTACTTTGAAGATTCTGCGCAGCGGCGATCAGATGACGGTTGATGTTACGCTGGAAGAAATGCCGGCACAAGGATAAAAGATGAAGAGTACACTAGCCTGTGTGGGCAAAATCAAAGAAAAATATTTGACAGCCGGTATCGAAGAATTCACTAAAAGGCTTACGCCTTTCTGCAAGCTGGAAACAGTCTCTATCAGTGAGGAGCGCATGCCGGAAGATCCTTCGCCGGCTGAAAAGGAACAAGTACTGACTAAAGAAACGGAGAGGTTGCTGGCGGTTATACCGCAGAATTCGTATGTTATTGTACTCGATGTGAAGGGAACGCTGATTAGCTCCGAAGAACTGGCGGCAAAATTTGATAAGCTGGCGCTTGGCGGTAACAGCCATATTACCTTTGTCATCGGTGGCGCTTTTGGCTATACGGATGCCCTTCGCAAACGAGCAGACGAAGCGATTTCCTTCTCACGGATGACTTTCACGCACCAGATGATTCGTTTGCTTTTGGTTGAACAGATATACCGCGCTTTCAAAATCAGCCGCGGCGAACCGTATCACCTCTAACGGTGCAGAAAAACGTATTAATAACTGGTCAAAAGTCGTTTTGACCAGTTATTTTGTTATCAGGCAGTAATTTTATGCATATTAAAATAAATGTTTAAAATTATATTGGGAGAGTGTACATTATGGGGAAAAAGATATCTTTTTACAGGATTGCAGAGGAACTTTACGAAGAAAGTGAAAAAATAAAAGGATGCGATTATGAAAACTTTAAAAAGAAAAGACAACTTTATCTTGAAACAATACTTAGTCATGCAGGAATGCTTGACGAATATAAAATTAAAACAGATAAAAGAATAAAATTTGAAATACCAGAAGAAGAAAAATATTGGATAAAACTTTTAATAAGGACTTATGCAGAACCGGTTTCCAGAAAAATAAGACAGGATAAGATAGATGAAATAACACAGGAAGAATTGTGCAGGCTTTATAAAAAACTTCTTGAAATCGTAGAAAAAAATTTCCCGGATGATGAAAAAATGGATTCTAAGGGAAGAATAACGGGTATGTTAAGAGTAAATTCTCAAGTAGCTTTCGAAGAAGTTGAAACATGTCTCTTGAAAATGATGACCGATGATTTAAACTCAATTG
>JBOFWD010000032.1:0-3080 GCA_051653445.1 Acidaminococcaceae bacterium
AAAATGTTGGGAGTTACCTTACTTTCCTCGCCCAAACCAGTAATTACAATTTTTTTCAAGCCGCTGTCGGAATCTATGATAGCAGTGAAAATATTGTCTAAATCAAACAATTTCTTTTCTTTAAGCGCAAGTTTTGTAATTAAACTTTGATAGGGACCTTCTTGCTTAGTCAAGTATTCTTTAGTCAGCAGTAAGACAATAATATCGCTTTCCTCTATTGATCCCACTGCTTTGACAGTTAAAATTTCTTCACAAAAATTATCCGTTGTCTTCTCATCACTTTTCATTTATAATGCTCCTTTATCAAAATTCACATATAAAATTTTCGACAGAACAAAAGAAAAACCTGCCGTCATTTAAAATGGTAGCAGGTTTTTGAATTTATTTAATCAAACCATATTTTTTTAAAACATCACAAACCTTTTCTTTTTCAACGTCAGACATTGGCACTAGCGGAAGTCTTACCGGACCGGCATTAATTGGAGTCAGCATCGAAACAGCTTCTTTGACAGGGATTGGATTTGTTGTTATGAACATAGCTTTTGCAACAGGCAGCATCTTTGCATTCAGATCCATGGCTTCTTTAATTTTGCCCGCTTCAAAGGCTTGCATCAAATCTTGTAATAATTGACCGCCGGTGTTACTAACAACACTGATAAGTCCGGTAGCGCCAACAGACATAAAAGGCAGTATCAGCAAATCATCACCGCTGTAAATTGTAAAATCCTCCGGCAGTATCGAATAAAGTTCAGCCACCTGTGAAACATTACCAGCGGCTTCCTTTATAGCGACTATGTTCTTACAATCCTGGGCAAGGCGAACCACAGTTTGCGGCAGTATATTGGAACTTGTACGGCCAGGGACGTTATATATAATAACCGGCAATTCGGTAGCATCAGCAATTGCTTTAAAGTGCTGATAAAAACCCTCTTGCGGTGGTTTATTATAATATGGTCCAACAACCAAAAAACCATCAACACCAGTGGCTTCAGCAGCTTTAGTAAGCTCAATTGTGCCTGCGGTATTATTGGAGCCGGTGCCTGCAATAACAGGAACCCTCCCTTTAACTCTTTTCACAACTGTTCGAAACAATTCAAGTTTTTCTTCTGCTGATATGGTTGGTGACTCACCCGTTGTTCCACACACAACCAAGCCGTCAGAACCATTTTCAATCAGCCAATCGGCAAAATCTGCCATAGCATCATAATTAATGCCGCCATCTTGCTTCATCGGTGTTACCATTGCTGTAAGTAATCTACCAAAATATGGTACTTTCATTGAAAATATCCCCCTGTCATATCTTAAATCAAAGCTTAAAAGCATCATGCAGTGCTGTCACAGCATCGTTCAAACGCTCCTGGCTAATTATTGCCGATATAGTAGTGTCAGAATCTACTGTTTGTAAAATTGTAATGCCCTTATCAGCTAAAGCCGCAACAAATGTTGCCATGATACCCGGAACACCCCGCATCCCTGAGCCTACCACAGAAACCTTCGAACACTCTGTATGCACTTCAAAAGAATAGCATAAATCCTTCAGCAATTTATAGGTCTTTTCTGCATCAAACATAAAAACAGAGAACATAGATTGTTCCGGCTGCAAATTCAGGCAACCCACGCTTATTTTATTATGCGCCAGACTATCAAATAATTTTTGACCACTGTCGTAATCATTGCCATCAAACCTGACCTTGAACTGTGCCAGATCTTTGAGATAAGCAACGCTGCTGACAATACGAGCGGATTCAGATGAACTTTTCTCTATCACATCTTCATCGCAAATCAATGTGCCTGGTGCATCTGAAAAAGTAGATTTCACAATAATAGGAACTGCTTTTTCCATTGCAATCTCCACAGCTCTTGCATGTATCACTTTCGCCCCCTGATGTGCCATTTGGCAAACATCGCCATAAGAGACACGGTCTAGGATGTTAGCGCTTGCAACAACACGTGGATCTGCCGTCATTATTCCTTCAACATCCGTATATATTTCAACGCAGTCAGCATCTAATGCTGCTCCAAGCGCTGCCGCTGTCGTGTCACTGCCGCCTCTGCCCAAGGTAGTAAATCTGCCATCTTCGGTAACACCTTGGAAGCCACAGACAACAGGCACAATTCCTGCATTCATATATAAAAGCAAATCTTCAGTATTAATTTTCCTGATTTTAGCATCGCCAAAATTAGAATCAGTTTTAATACCAGCCTGACCACCTGTCAAAGCCGTTGCATTAACACCGGCAGCTTGTAACGATGCCGCCATCACAGCAGCAGAAATCAGTTCTCCGCAACACATTATAGTATCAAGATCACTTAAATCAACTGCATTGTTTTCTTTTTTTATTATCTCAATGAGGCTGTCAGTAGCATAGGGCTCGCCTTTTCTGCCCATGGCCGATATCACTACAACAGGTGTAAAACCAGCTTTAATTGCTTCCAAAACTTTATTTTTTGCTGCTTTTCTGGCTTCTGCAGTTGCTACTGATGTACCGCCAAATTTTTGTACGATTATTTTCATTGTCATTTTCTTTATTTCAGATCCATCCATTTTTAATCATAGTTTCCGCAATCTGCAAGGTATTCAAGGCAGCACCTTTTCTGATCTGATCGCCAACAACCCACATATTGAAAGCGTTTTCGCAAGACTCATCTTTTCGGAGTCTGCCAACATAAACATCGTTTTTATCTGATGTGTAAAGAGGCATCGGATAAGTTTGATTTTGCGGATCGTCTTGAAGCTGCACGCCTGGGAATTTAGAAAGTGCCACCTTTATATCTTCTACGTCTAAGTCTTTTTCAAGTTCAATGTTAACAGATTCAGAATGACTGCGATACACAGGAACACGAACGGTAGTTGCGGTAATTTTCAGGTCGTAGTCTTCGAGAATTTTTCTGGTTTCATTAACCATCTTCATCTCTTCTTTAGTGTAAAGATTGTCTAAAAAAACGTCAATTTGTGGAATCAGGTTAAACGCAATAGGATAATGTTTGTCAAGACTCGCACTTGGCAGTATTTTTGCTTCCATCTCTTTACCTTCGGAATAAGCCTTTACCTGATTGGTTAATTCATCAATACCTTCTTT
>JBOFWD010000033.1:0-21074 GCA_051653445.1 Acidaminococcaceae bacterium
CCATCAGCAACTACCGTACCGTTCAGACTGCTCACCTGCGCAACAACAGCACCTGCGGCCGCCGCTACCCTGGCATCAGCATTCCAAACAGTGCCATTTACCTGTATTGTTGGAAACACTGAACCAAAAACAAACAACAGACTCAAAACTGATATCGCAACAAACTTAATGTAAGATTTTCTTTTAATGAATAGCATCAGGATGCCCTCCTTCCATCTTAAGAGCCAAATACCTATGTTAATTATAATATGGTCATCTTACTTTGGCAAGGGACCTAATTTCTGAACACGCCCAGTCCTGCACGAACCGGTCGTTCTGAACCATCTGAAGGGTTATTCATTACCTTTCGATTGAGTACCATCTCGCTAGATCCCCCGCCGTCAAAATTCATTGCTTCTCTGGCACCAAGTTTCACCATATAAGCAGCGAGTTCATTCAATGTAAGGCCCGCGCTGTCCTCAGAACGTCCTTCAGCAACAACCAGAAGGATGCTGCCATCAGCTTTTACTCCAATCGCTGTACGGGGTGCCCTGCCAACGGCAATGTCGGCAGGAAATTGTTCCTCCTGAGCACTCACGCTGACTTTGCCATTGCGAACAAGCAATGGTCCTGCGCCTATCACGTGTTTAGCCTTATCAGCTTCCGCCTGTTCCAAAGTTTGTCTGACTTCCATCCTGCTTCCGATTTTCAGAGTCTTGAGAAATTCAGCGGCAGGGCCATGTCCAGAAAGAACTATGCTGCCAGGCCGCAATGTCATATTGCCGCTAACGCTGATTTCTGTAACCTTGCCTTTCTCAATACGTACTTCGCGGCCAAAACTATTGCTGCCTGTACTCACCCCATAAAAACTGTTATAAAGAATAAGATCATTGGCTTGTCGTTCTCTGTTGATACCGGTTATCTCAGCTACTTTGCCATTTTTGCCTACAGCCTGACCCGCATAAGACAAACCCGGTATTATCTTCGCCTGGCCTGCCTGGTTGATGATAAGCGCTGTACGCGGCGTAAAATCACAGGAAACCCAGTCATCCTCAATTTTCAAATTTCCGATAATCCATTTGGAGCTGTCAAAATAAGAAGCGTTCACGGCAGCTATGGCACCAGCCTCCATGGCTGCAGCGGAAAGCCGCCCCTTATCGATAGTGCTTACTTGGCCCAAAATAGGTCTAATTTCATACCCGCCTTTGTTCCCTACTTCCAGGATATGCAGCCAAACCGGTTTAGTGCCCTGCTGGTCACGCCACGATACATAGCGCAAGTTTTTGTCAATTTCTGTTACCTGCTTGCTCAACACGTATCTGTAAAAATCAATTACCAGCCTGTTCGGTTGTTTCAGCAGAAAAACCTTGTACGAACCGGGTGCTTTTGACAAATCAACTGCTACTTTGGCTTTGCTTTTACCGTTCTTTTGCAGTGTTACTTTTTTTACCAAATCGCTCTTAGGTGCAAGGACCTTTTCCTGCCTTACCGCTGCATCTATGTTGATATCAAGCTGGCTCCCGGACAACACAGCCGTATAATCAGTTTTTTCATCAAGATCAATAACTATTCTCGTCTTATCGGCATAAGCGCCAGCACGTAAGTTGTTAATGACAGCAGCCTCTGTGCCCGAAGCAACGAGCATCAATACTGCAAAAAACAAATAAGTAAATAACCGCATTTTGACCTCCACTAATGACAATACACAGTCTTGTTAAGACTGTGTATTTGCTCTATGACCTTGTCATAATTATTTTTTATTGTGCGTCATGACAACGCTGTCTTTAAGTTTTTGCAAAGAAGACAATACTTTGCCAGTGCCAACCGCAACACATTCAAGCGGATTTTCTGCAACAAAAGTCGCTATGCCGGTCTCCGCCTGCAAAAGTTCCGGCATGCCGTCAAGAAGGGCACCGCCGCCGGTCAGTACTATGCCGCGGTCAATAATATCCGCAGATAATTCCGGAGGAGTTTTTTCCAAAATAGAGCGTACACAAGTAACCAAAGTGGATACCGGTTCCTGCAAAGCTCTGTAAATTTCTTCAGAAGTAAGCTTGATTGTCGTAGGCAGTCCGCTGACCAAATCACGACCGCGCACCTCTATTTCAGCCTGTCTGTTGCCTTTGAAAACGGTAGCAACTTTTATTTTGATTTCTTCAGCAGTTGGTTCACCGATCAGGACATTGCGTTCTTTTTTGACAAAGCGGATAATTGCTTCATCAAATTTATCACCGCCAACGCGAAGCGAATCACTGACAACTATGCCGCCAAGACTCATTACAGCAACATCCGTGGTCCCACCACCGATATCGACAACCATTGCCCCTCTTGATTCACTGATTTCCAGGCCTGCACCCATAGCAGCCGCAATCGGCTCTTCAACGAGATATGTTTTGGAAGCACCGGACTGAATAGCAGCTTCCAGCACTGCTCTTTTTTCAACCGTTGTCACGCCGGAAGGAATACAGATAACGACACGAGGCTTAAAGAAAAGGCTCTTGCCTGCCACCCTTTGGATAACATTTTCCAGCATACTCTGGGTAATATCATAATCAGCTATAACGCCCTCGCGCAAAGGCCTGATTGCTACAATATTGCCAGGAGTACGTCCAAGCATTGTTTTGGCTTCTTCACCAATTGCCAGTATTTTGTTGGTATTCCTGTCAATAGCAACTACAGAAGGCTCGCGCAGGACAATGCCGCTGCCTTTCAGATAAACAAGAATATTAGCTGTACCCAGATCAACACCAATGTCTACACTTTTGAACAACCTCATAAAACTTCTTCTCCCAACATATCAATTTTTGATATCGCGTCTTTCAATATCCGCACCCAAGGTGCAGAGCTTCGAAACGATATTCTCATAACCACGGTCGATATGATAAATGTCACCAATCTCAGTAATGCCATCGGCAACCAAACCAGCCAGAATCATAGCCGCGCCTGCTCTGAGGTCGGTAGCACGTACCTGACAGCCCATCAATTTAGCAACGCCCTGAACCGTCGCACTGCGTCCTTCGGTATGAATGTCAGCGCCCATTCGAATCAGTTCTTCCACATGCATAAACCTGTTTTCAAAAACGGTTTCCGTCACAAAGCTGCGTCCATCGGCAACTGTCATCAAAGCCATGACTTGTGCCTGCATATCTGTAGGAAAACCCGGATAAGGAAGAGTTTTGATTGTTATCGGTTTTATTTTTTCACTGCCGATAACTCGCACGCCACCGATATCTTCATAAATAGTAGCTCCTGCTTCTCTCAGCTTGGCAATCAAAGGCTTCAGGTGCTCGGTCAATACATTTTCAACTCGCACATCACCCTGGGTCATTGCTGCTGCAACCATGTAGGTACCTGCTTCAATACGGTCAGGAATGACAGTATGTTCAGCGCCCTTCAATTCCTTAACGCCGCTTATATGAAGAACGTTAGTGCCGGCACCGCGAACCTTTGCACCCATGACATTCAGATAATTTGCCAGATCAACTATCTCCGGCTCCTGCGCAGCATTTTCAATAATAGTAACGCCTTCCGCCATCGTTGCTGCCATCATCAGATTTTCGGTAGCGCCAACACTAGGGAAGTCAAGATATATTGTCGTGCCCACCAATCCATTTGGTGCCGTTGCCTCAATATAGCCGTGCCCACTTTCGATTTTCACGCCTAAGGCCTCAAAGCCTTTTAAATGAATATCTATGGGCCTTGTACCTATCGCGCAGCCACCAGGCTGGGAAATGCGTGCTTTTCCCTTACGTGCGAGCAACGGGCCCATCACAAGGAAAGAAGCCCTCATGCTGCGAACTAATTCATAAGGAGCTTCGCAGGAGGTAATTTCGCTGCTGTCAATATCCAAGACACCTTTAGTTGAATCGTCGATTTTCAGCCCCAGGCATTTGAGCACAGAACAAATCGTCCGCACATCCTCCAGTGCTGGTATTTCATCCAGATGGCTTGGCGTTTTACCAAGAATCGAAGCTGCTATGATTGGCAGAACCGCATTTTTGGCGCCACTGGTTTTTACCGTACCCACCAAGCGCTTGCCGCCCCTGATAATTAGTTTCTCCACAAAATTTCCTCCCAAAAATACGTTTGACTCTATCCTAAAAAACATTTATTTTAGAAAAGTATATATCTTATTTATTTTATCACCATGTCCATCTTTTTGGCAATGCTACATTTTTTAGACAAAAAGACAGATAACTGTTACAAATTTGTCAGTTATCTGTCTGCTTTCAGTCAAACATCTTCATGTTATTTGCGGCATCTATGCTCATTTTCATCTTCTTGGCAATTTCTTCCTGCTGCTGCCGTCTTTCTTCCCTGAGCTCTTTGAGCCTCTTCGCTTTCATAGCGAGACGCTCAGCTTTAACCGTTTCTATTTCCTCCAGAGTTATCTGGTTTTTTTGTCTTTCTTCATTCTTCAGCAATTCCATTGCTTTACGTTCTTTTTCTACAGCTTTCCTATGTTGTTCAGTTTGTTGCCTGAGTTCGATTTCGAACTTCTGCTTGAGCGTTAATTCTGTATTTCTGCCTGCTGTCGCTTGATAAATATAGTAAACGAGCGCGGTCAGCGGAAAAACAAAAGTCCCGATAAGCCAAAGATTGCTGTATTTTATTTTTTTCTTACGGCTGTCTCTATATACCCAATAGGAAAGACTTATACCCAACAATGCCTTGGCAATAAGAACTGTTATCTCTTCCACCAATACCCGCTCCTCCGGTTAATGTCTTTACAGAAAAGGCTTGATAAGCTTTTTTAACAGATTTAACTGCTGTAAAAAAAGCACATCATCAGACGTGCTTCTTTAAAAAACTTTATTTCGTGCGCGCACGATCAGCAAGAATATTGTAGTAGGTTTCTTTCTCACCAATTTCTTTTTTGATAGTAGCAATTTTATCCGGATCATCAGTTTTTGCCAGAATTTTTCTCAAATCGGCAATTTCCTGTCTCAGCTGACCCATTTTATTGCCTGCAACCGAACCCAAAATGTCTTCCATGATACAAATCCTCCTCTACCTTATTCCTGCAATATTTTCTATTGATATAATTATAACTAACTTAATACAATATTTCAATACAGAGAAACCGACTTAACAAAAAACAAGGATCTTCACTAAAATCGTAAAGATCCTTGTTGATGTTAGTTTTTATAAGCCACGGGCTAATTGAACAGTTTTGAGGCGTCCTCTTGCACGACGCAGGTTCCTGCCGATGACCTCAAGGTCAATCGTAGGTTCCGGATTTTCAATATGTTTCAACGCTCGCGCTTCTGCCGCTTGTGCACGCGCTACATCGATGTTTTCAGACAACTCAGCAGCAGCACTGAGGACAGTGACTTTATTATTGTTAACTTCCATAAAACCGGCATCAATGAAAATATAGTGATCTTTTCCATCCTCGCTCCGATATTTCAATGGAGATTCGTTCAGCGTGCCTATCAGCGAAGCATGGTTGGCTAAAATGCCAATTGGACCCATGACTGTTTCTGCCAACACGTAGGAAACATCATTTCTTTTCATCAGCGATTTGTCAGGTGTAACAATTTCCAATTGCATTAATTTAGCCATGCAATCAATCCACCTTCATGCTTTTAGCTTTGGCAACCGCATCGTCAATGGTACCAACCATGTAGAATGCGCCTTCCGGCAAATCATCATGTTTACCATCAAGGATTTCCTTGAAACCACGGATTGTTTCGTTAAGCGGTACGTATTGTCCAGGAGTGCCTGTAAATTGTTCCGCAACGAAGAATGCCTGGCTCAGGAATTTTTGAATCTTACGGGCACGAGCAACAGTAACTTTGTCGTCCTCGCTTAATTCTTCCATACCAAGGATAGCGATGATGTCTTGGAGTTCCTTGTAGCGTTGCAGAATTGCCTGTACGCCACGAGCAACAGCATAATGTTCTTCACCAATTACCAACGGGTCAAGAATACGGCTGGTAGAATCAAGCGGATCAACCGCTGGGTAAATACCAAGCTCAGCAATCTGACGGGACAGAACTGTAGTTGCATCCAAGTGGGCAAAAGTGCCTGCCGGAGCAGGGTCAGTCAAGTCATCCGCAGGTACATAAACTGCTTGTACGGAAGTGATAGAACCTGTAGTTGTTGAAGTAATACGTTCTTGCAAAGCACCGATGTCATTTGCCAAAGTAGGTTGATAACCTACTGCGGAAGGCATACGGCCAAGCAATGCGGATACTTCAGAACCAGCCTGAATGAAACGGAAAATGTTATCTACGAACAGCAGTACGTCCTGACCGCCGATATCACGGAAATATTCAGCCATAGTCAAACCAGTAAGGCCGACACGCATACGTGCGCCAGGTGGCTCGTTCATCTGTCCATAAACCAGAGCCGTTTTATCAATAACGCCTGATTCTTTCATTTCGCCCCAAAGGTCATTACCTTCACGGGTACGTTCACCAACACCTGCGAAAACGGAAAAACCGCCGTGCGCAGTTGCGATGTTATGGATAAGTTCCATAATGATAACTGTCTTACCAACACCTGCGCCGCCGAAAAGACCGACCTTACCACCTAAGGAGTAAGGAGCAATCAAGTCTACGACTTTAATGCCGGTTTCCAGAATTTGTGTAGCAGTTGACTGTTTGTCAAAGCTTGGTGCTGGTCTGTGAATAGGCCAGTAATCTGAGGCTTCAACAGGAGTATCGTCATGGTCTACTGTTTCTCCCAAAACGTTGAATATACGACCGAGTGTACCTTCGCCGACCGGTATTGTAATCGGTGCGCCAGTATCTATGGCATCCATACCACGTACAAGACCATCGGTAGAACTCATAGCTACGGCACGAACAACATTCTCACCAACATGCTGCATTACTTCAGCAGTAAGATGAATTTTGATGCCGTTGCCGACTTCACCGTCGATCTTGATTGCGTTATAAATAGCCGGAAGGCTTTTCGGTGGGAATTCAATGTCGATAACAGGGCCAACAACTTGTACTATTTTGCCAGTATTCAATGTTTTCCCTCCCACATATTTTACTGCAGAGCTTCCGCTCCACCTACGATTTCATTAATTTCTCTGGTTATGCCAGCTTGACGTGCTTTATTGTAGGAGAGTTCGAGACTCTTCAACAAATCATTGGCATTGTCTGTCGCCGAAGACATTGCTGTCATACGTGCGCCCAACTCACTGGCTGCCGCCTGCATTAATGCAGCATATGTAATTGTTTTTACATAATAAGGCACCAAATATTTCAGGGTTTCGCTTGCCGATGGTTCGAATATTACATCGCCAAATTCTTCCTCGTCAGCAAGTTTCCCTTCCTCATCATCAAAGGGCTCCATATTGTCTGTTGCTTCACCAATCGGCGGAGGCACAACCGGCAAAAGTTTTTTGGACAATGGTGTGAAAGACAAAGCTGATTTAAACTGCGTATAAATCAAAATTACTTCATCAACAACACCGGATGTAAATAATTTCTTTGCCAAATAGGCAATTTCATCCGCATCATCATAGGTTGGCTTATCGGAAAATCCAAAGAAGGATTCTTCAATATCAAACCCACGACGCGAAAAGAAGTCTTTGGCTTTACGGCCAACGGTTATCAATACATAATCATCCTGATCCATCAGCTCAACAAGAGCGTGTTTCAGAAGATTAGAATTATAAGCACCGGCCAAGCCTTTATCAGAACTTACCACGATATAGGCGCTGCGTTTGATCGGCCGCTCCTGCAAAAGTGGATGTTCGTTATAATCAAGATTTCTCATCGTTGCCTTGTCACTGACAGCAGTAGCTAAAAGCTCTTTAACTTTCTCTGAGAACGGGCGACTTGATGCAGCTTTTTCCTGCGCACGGCGCAAACGAGCGGCAGCAACCATCTTCATAGCTTTGGTTATTTGCTGGATGTTTTTGACGCTCTTAATATGCCTGTGTATTTCGCGTGGAGTAGCCATCAGTCATCACCTCGATTCGCCGGTGATAGCAAAGGTGTCCTTGAAATCAACAATAGCCTTTTTCAATGATGCTTCTGTTGCATCAGTGATTTTCTTCTCCGTACGAATGGACTCACCGATTTCAGGACCATTAGCTGCAAGATAAGCCAACAGCTCTTTTTCAAAACGGGTTACATCGTGAACAGGAATGTCATCAATATAACCTTTAGTAGCCGCATAAAGCGACATTACTTGTTTTTCAACCGGCAGCGGTGCGTATTGACCTTGTTTCAAAACTTCAGTCATACGAGCGCCACGATCCAATTGTGCTTTGGTAGCCTTGTCAAGGTCGGAACCGAACTGGGCAAAAGCTGCCAACTCACGGTATTGAGCCAAGTCAAGACGAAGTGTACCAGCAACTGACTTCATTGCTTTTATCTGAGCGGAACCGCCTACACGGGATACCGACAAACCTACGTTGATAGCAGGGCGGATACCGGAATAGAAAAGCTCGCTTTCCAGATAAATCTGACCGTCAGTAATAGAAATTACGTTCGTAGGAATGTAACCACCAACGTCGCCGGCAAGAGTTTCGATAATCGGCAGTGCCGTAATCGAACCGCCGCCTGCTTCTGCATTACGTCTGGCAGCACGTTCCAGCAAACGGGAATGTAAGTAGAATACGTCGCCAGGATAAGCCTCACGGCCTGGCGGACGACGAAGCAGCAAGCTCATTGCACGGTAAGCAACAGCATGTTTTGACAGGTCATCATAGATACAAAGAACATCTTTTGCCTGATCCATGAAGTGTTCACCAATCGTAACACCTGTGTAAGGTGCAAGATATTGCAGAGACGCACTATCGGCTGCCGTAGCAGCGACAATGATTGTATAGGAAAGAGCGCCATGTTGTTCCAATGTACGGGCAATACGGGCAACAGTAGAAGTCTTTTGTCCGATTGCAACATAAATACAGATAACGCCTAAGCCTTTTTGATTGATAATGGTATCAACCGCAACAGCGGTTTTACCAGTACCACGGTCACCGATGATCAACTCACGTTGTCCACGACCGATTGGCACCAAAGCGTCAATAGCTTTAATACCTGTCTGCAGAGGAACATCTACAGATTGACGGTCTGCAATACCAGGAGCCGGAGCTTCGATACAACGGACAACTTCGTGTTTGATTTCGCCTTTACCATCAATAGGTTCGCCAAGAGCATTAACGATACGGCCGAGCATTTTTTCACCAACAGGAACTTCCATGATACGGCCTGTGCGGCGGACCACGTCTCCTTGTTTAATTTTAGTCTCGCCACCCATTAAAACGATACCGACTTCATCAGGTCTTAAATTTTGTACCATGCCGCTAACGCCGCCAGGGAGCTCAACAAGCTCGCCTGCCATTACGCCGCGCATACCGGTTACGGTTGCAATACCGTCACCAACTTTTTCAATAACACCGACTTCTTCCAAATCGACATCTATTTTATAATCCTGAACTTCTTTAGTCAGTGCTTCAGCGATGCCTGCAGGTTTTGCGAGAGACTGGTCTCCGACTTGTACTTTACCCATCAAGCCGCCGACTTTTTCAAGCTGACGTTTGGAACTTGCATCAAAAACCCTATCGCCAATTTTAACGATGATGCCGCCAATTATAGATGGATCAACAATCTTTTGCAGTTCAACCTTTTTGCCTAACTTTTCAGCCAGAATTACGGAAACAGATTCATATTCAGATACAGCAAGATCTCTGGCAGTGGTAACAATCACTGTTATTAAGTCTTTATTAGCAACAAGCTCAAGATCTTTCGGTTCAAACTCAATTGATGACAAGCTTTCGCTGATCAAAGAAAAGTTTTCATTTGTTTCCATACTGTATCAATCACCTCCGTATTCCCCCAATGCCTACGCTTTGGGAATTAAAATAAATCTAAAATAAATGACACTGTCATTTTCAATCGTTAGCTACATACCCTGTTGCAAGACGTACGTCAAGCTGATCAACAAAATCAGCGCTTGTTCAAAACATCATCAGCAATATCGGCAACCAGTTTTTGATCTTTATCGGAATTCAATTTCTGGTTAACTATTTTCGCTGCTATCAAAGTACTTAATTTGATAACTTCGGCTCTGATATCCAATAGTGCTTGTTGTTTCTCCTGTTCAATACGTTCTTTTGCATTAGCCATTAAGGCTTCCTGTTCTACACGCGCCTGTTCTACAAGTTCATCATGAATGTTTTGTGCAATTTGATTAGCTTTGGTCACAATTTCAGTTGCTTCCTGGCGTGCACCAGCTAATTGTTCTGCATATTGCTCCTTCAGAGCTTCTGCATCCAATCTTGTTTGCTCAGCGGAATCCAAATCATCTATGATACGGTTCCGTCGATCGTCCATTGCCTTTAATAATGGCTTGTAAGCGAATTTCGCAAGAATTGCCAAAAGAACTAAAAAATTCAGGATCTGCGCAATAAGTGTTGCATTAACATCTACCAATTATAGCACTCTCCTTTTTTCCCTTTTTGAAACCCTGCGAATTATTTTATGAAAGGATTAGCAAAGACGAGAACGATAGCAATAACTGCAGAAATAATAGGAATAGACTCAACAAGACCGATAGCGATAAGCATATTTACTTGGAAAGTAGAAGCAGCTTCAGGTTGACGAGCCATACATTCCAAAGCTTTCGTAGCTACGGCAGCGTCTCCTTTTGTAGCACCTAGCGATGCGCCAACTGCGATAATAGCGGATGCAAATACTGAAGCGGCAATGATAATAGCATTTTCTGTCATTTTAAAATTCATCCTTTCGATTGTAAAAAAATTTTGATTTCAAATTATATAAATTTTAATTTGAACTAAATAAATAAAAGCTACCTGACAAAATTAATGATGAGCCCTGAATACAGGTGCGATAGCAATCATTGTCAGCATGGTAAAAATAAATGCTTGCAGGAAACCAACAATTAAGCTAAACCCAACCCATAAATCAGGAATAACCCAAGGTGCCAGCATATAAAGAACTATAAGCAAAATTTCACCAGCCAGAATATTACCAAATAAACGTAACGCCATGGTTAAAGGTTTTGCCAATTCTTCCAGAAGGTTCAAAGGCAGAAAAAGAAATGATGGTTGAATAAAATGTTTAAAATACCCTAAGCCATTACGCATGATACCTAGAAAATAAACCGTCAGAGAAACAGTTAAAGCCATGCCCAGTGTAACATTGATATCATTGGTCGGTGAGGTAAAGTGTGCGCCAATCTGCGGCAGCAAGCCAATCTCATTGCCGACGAATAAGTAAAGAAAAAGAGTTATAATGAAGGGCGCTGCTACCCGGCGTCCTTCCATGCCTATATTGCTTTCCATCAAACCATTCAGCCAATCAATGAAAACTTCAACAATATTTTGAACACCGGAAGGAATAATCTCAGCTTTGCGGGTTGCCGCAAAAACAATCAGAGACACTACAGCCATGGTAAGCCATGACATATACATCGTCTGCATGTTGATGACCACTCCGTCGAAAACCTCTGTAGGTAAATAATGAATAATTCCGCCACCAGATGCTTCAGCAATTTCCATTCTGTTTCACTCCTTTCTTCACGAACAGAGAATCATCTCTTGTGGCTCGCGATAATTATGAGATTGAAAAGCAAAAATATATGTGTCAGTATAAAGCCCATCAGAACTCCTAAAACACTGAGCTCTAACTTTAACATAACCAAAACCAATGCCACAGCAATAGCAAAACGTTTTGCCAAGGTGCGGCGCATCTCTTGCAGGGAATCTTCCCCTGACATCAACATGCCCTTACGTACGCCATTGAACATCAGCAGCGTATCTATAAAACCAAGCAAACAGCCAATAAACCAAATGAGAGCTTCTTCCTGCCCTTTTAAAAAATAAACAATTCCAACCACACAAAAAGAAAATAAGGCATGACAAAAAAGCACTTTCTTGAAGGACGCAAGAACCTCTTGTACCATCTTATTCATAGTGCTTTACCTTGTTAATCTTATTCGAAGTAAAAGACATCAGCCAAATAATCAAAAGTCAATATTACCAACCTTCTTGTGTAAATACAAAAAACTGTCACAATCTTGGCATTCTGCCAAATTATAACAACTACATTTTAATAAAAAAACACCTATTTGACAACCTTTTTTTCTAAATTGCAGGAGAAAATTCTGTCAGCTTTTCCACAGAATACCCGTAAGCTGCCAGTATCGTCTTTACAATACGTTCAGAAGCTTTGCCGTCACCATAGGGATTGCAGGCGTCAGCCATCTGGCGGTAATATTGTTTGTCATCGAGTAATTTGTTTGTTTCTTTCAGCACATCTTCAAAAGCAGTGCCTATCAATTTCACCGTGCCGGCCTGCACTGCTTCCGGACGTTCTGTAGTGTCCCGCAGCACCAAAACCGGTTTGCCAAGCGCCGGTGCTTCTTCCTGGATGCCGCCGGAATCAGTAAGCACAATATCAACCTTAGACATCAGATTGGCAAAAGGTTCATAATCAAGCGGTTCTATAAGGTGCACTCTATCAAGATGTCCTAATTCCTGCTCAACTATTTCTCTTACTTTTGGATTTTTATGTACAGGGAAAATCGCCTTCACATCTGGATGTGTCAGAATAACTTCTTTCAAAGCCTGATAAACCTGACGCATAGGTGCACCAAGGTTTTCCCGGCGGTGCGTTGTTACTAAAATAAGACGTCCGCCGCCGTTTAATAGGCTGTGAAGTGTATTATCTGCAAAACGGTAATCATCTTTTACTGTTTTTACTAAAGCGTCTATCACCGTATTGCCCGTGACAAATATCTTGTCAGCAGCAATATTTTCCTTCAGAAGATTTTCTTTCGAAATAGCTGTCGGCGCAAAATGAAAATCAGCCAGTGAACCTGTCAGTTTTCGGTTCATTTCCTCAGGGAAAGGGGAATATTTATCACCTGTCCGCAGCCCAGCCTCAACATGCCCAACTGCTATCTGGGCATAAAAAGATGCCAGTGCTCCTACAAAGGTCGTCGTGGTATCTCCGTGTACAAGTACTATATCCGGTTTGGCTTCAGCAAGAACTGAGCCTAATCCTTCAAGGGCACGGCGAGTAACATCGTAAAGAGTCTGGCCATTAGTCATAATATTCAAATCATAATCAGGTACAATGCCAAAAAGATGCAATACCTGATCAAGCATTTCTCTGTGCTGTGCGGTAACAGCAACAACCGGTTCAATAAAGTCCGGATATTTTTTCATTTCCAATACTACCGGGCACATCTTGATTGCTTCGGGTCGCGTTCCAAAAACTGCCATGACTTTAAGCTTTTTCACTACATACTCTCCTGACATTTTTTATTAACGGTCATTCAAGATACCGATTTTTTTTGCACAAAAACATACACAGGCAACAATAGCTGATACCAGTAAAACAGCATAGATTCCATCTATCTCCGTCAGGAGAATGGCACTGAGTCCAAGACCTGCACTGATCAGATACATTAAAATAACAGCTTGTCTCTGCGTCAAACCCATAGCCAGCAGTCTGTGATGGAAATGCCCTTTGTCGGGCTTAAAAATTGGTTTGCCGGCAAGATGACGACGCAATATAGCAAAGGCTGTGTCCATAATAGGAAGTCCCAAGGCAATAGCCGGTACGACTAAAGCAATCGTGGTCGCACTCTTTACCGCGCCCAAGATAGAAATGGCTGCCAGTATATAACCGATAAACATACTGCCTGTATCACCCATAAAGATAGTAGCAGGATTAAAGTTGTAACGGATAAAACCGATGATGCCGCCTGCCAAGGCTGCCGTCATGACCGCAACGGTATAATATCCCTGTTGTAAAGCAACAAGGATGATTGTGACCGACGCAATTGCAGAAACACCGGCTGCCAGACCATCAAGCCCATCCATCAGATTGACAACGTTAGTGAAGCTTACTACCCAAAAGATCGTTATCGGTATGGAAAGATAATCAAGATAAAAATAGCCGCCAAAAGGATTGTTCAACCATTCAATCTGTATGCCGAAAAGGATCAGTACTGCCGCGGCGCAAATCTGCCCGAACAGCTTCACTTTTGCCGGCAGCTGATATACATCATCCAATATGCCTACAATCAGAATAACAAAAGCACCTGTTAAGATACCCAACAAATCCTTGGACATAGTTACAGTGGTAAGCACCGCAATTAAAAAGCCTATGAAAATTGCCAAGCCACCGAGTCTCGGCATAATGCCTTTATGAACCTTACGTGGATCCGGCTTGTCGACTGCACCTATCTTGAATGCAAGATTTTTAATATAAGGAGTTAAAATCCAACTCGTGAATAATGCTATAGCAAATGCTACTACATATGTTTTCACTGAAATATACCTCTTAACGGCCGAAGCCGCTTTCTATTTTTTCTTGCGCAACTTTTTTAATGCGAAAATATAAAAAACTATACAGTTAATATTAACAGTATATAACGAAAATGGTTCCTCGACAAGTATATTAATTGTATGTCAATTAGTTACAAAAATATATTTTGAATCTATACGGCAAGGGGCAAAGAGTTCCCCTGACTGCTCACGCGCGCCGATTCGTCTGCAAAGCAGCCGTTCGCTGATGTGCTAGAAAGCCCGTCACAGCTTTAGCCTTTGCCCTGATTCGCTTTTATCATTAGTTGCAAAAGATGTAAAAAATGTAGGAATGGCTAAGCATTCCTACATTCGCATTTACTTTTTATTTGTCGCTTTCTCTTGGTGTCCAGATAACAATTTCCAGATCAGCCGCTTCCTTCATCATGTTTTCCGCCAGCTCATCAGGGTAAGGATTGGCATAGACAATTCTTTTGATACCTGCGTTAATCAAAATCTTTGTGCAAACCACGCACGGCTGATGCGTGCAATAAACAGTAGCGCCATCAACCGAAACACCATATACTGCTGCCTGAATGACCGCATTCTGTTCCGCATGTATACCTCGGCAAAGTTCATGCATTTTTCCCGAAGGAACATTAAGCTTTGTCCGAAGACAGCCAACTTCTTCACAATGAGCCATACCTTTGGGCGTTCCGTTGTAGCCGGTAGCAAGAATTCTCTTGTCCTTCACAATAACAGCGCCAACACTCCGACGCAGACAGGTAGAACGTTTACTGGCAACCTGTGCCATTTCCATAAAATATGAGTCCCAATCCGGCCTGTTCGACATGATTATTTCGTCCCAAAAATACGGTCGCCTGCATCACCCAGACCAGGAACTATGTAACCGTGACTGTTCAGGTGATCATCAAGAGCTGCCGTAAATATTTCAACATCCGGATGTTCGCGGTTAACAACTTCAACGCCTTCCGGCGCAGCTACGAGACACATCAATCTGATGTTTTTGAGGCCACGTTTTTTGAGCATGGAAATCGCTGCAGCAGAAGAACCGCCGGTGGCAAGCATCGGATCAACAACTATTGCTTCCGCACTCATATCCGGCGGCAATTTGCAGTAATATTCAACCGGGCTCAAAGTTTTAGGATCCCTGTAAAGACCGATATGTCCTACTTTGGCATTCGGTATCAATTTCAGGACGCCATTAACCATGCCCAGGCCTGCGCGCAGAATAGGTATAACGGTTATGGAAGTGGTTGCCAGACGATAGCCTGTACAAGTGGTAATAGGTGTATTAACACTTACTTCATCAAGTTTGAAATCGCGGGTGATTTCATAAGTCATAAGCATAGCAATTTCATCCAGTAATTCGCGGAAATCCTTAGAGCCGGCTTCAGCATCACGCATCATCGTTAATTTGTGTCTGATTAAAGGATGATCAACTACCTTGATTTTCATTTAAATTGCCCCTTTTTCTAATTTATAACTCCGGATACATAGGATATTTCTTGCAAAGAGCGGCAACTCTGGCTGCAGCTTCTTTCTTTTTGTCCTCGTCTGCCGGATGGTTTAATACCAAACCAATAATGGCTGCTACTTCTTTAAGGTCTTCCTGTCGGAACCCTCTGGATGTTACAGCTGCTGTTCCCAAGCGGATGCCGCTCGTCACGAAAGGACTTGCAGGATCAAAAGGAATCGTGTTTTTATTACAGGTGACGCCTGCTTCATCAAGCAAATGTTCGGCTTCTTTGCCTGTCAGGCCTTGTCCGCGGACATCTACCAACAACAAATGGTTGTCCGTTCCGTTGGAAACCAAACGGAAACCTTCAGCCAGTAAGCCTTCTGCTAAAGCTTTGCAGTTATCTAAGATTTCTTGTTGATAAACTTTGAATTCAGGCTGCAAGGCTTCATGCAGGGCAACAGCTTTGGAAGCTATTACATGCATCAAAGGTCCTCCCTGCGTTCCAGGGAAAATTGCTTTATCAATAGCTTTGGCGTATTTTTCTTTACACAAAATCAAGCCGCCGCGTGGGCCACGAAGAGTTTTGTGCGTGGTGGTGGTAACTATATCAGCATAAGGTACAGGGCTCGGATGCAGGCCAGCAGCAACAAGGCCGGCAATGTGAGCCATGTCAACCATAAGTAAAGCGCCTACTTTATGGGCTATTTCAGCCATTCTCTCGAAGTCGATCGCACGCGGATAAGCACTTGCGCCCGCAACAATAATTTTTGGTTTGCTTTCTTCTGCCAATTTTTCCAGTTCGGCATAGTCGATAGTTTCAGTTTCCGGATTTACACCGTAAGGAACAATATTGAAATAAGTGCCGGAAATATTAACAGGGCTGCCATGTGTAAGGTGACCGCCATGGGAAAGATTCATACCCATAATAGTATCGCCTGGTTTCAGGAAGGCAAAATAAACAGCAGTATTGGCATTGGCGCCCGAATGAGGCTGCACATTAGCATGTTCAGCGCCAAAAAGTTCTTTAGCACGTTCAATAGCCAGTGTTTCAACTTTATCGACGTATTCGCAGCCACCGTAGTAACGATGTCCTGGATACCCCTCCGCATATTTGTTGGTCAGCACAGTGCCCATGGCTTCCATAACGGGTGTAGTCACAAAATTTTCAGAGGCAATCAATTCAATTTTGTTACGCTGCCTGCCGAGTTCTTCCTGAATAGCAGCATAGATTGCCGGGTCAGAAGCTTTCAAATTATCCAAATACATAAAAATCCCCCTCAACTATTATTAGTATACGGCCCTTGCTCCTCCTACATAAGGCGGGCGGGTCCTAGCGGCAGTCAGATTAGCTGCGCCTATTTCTTTTTGTGACAGACGTACCGGAACGGCAACACGCTTAAGATGCATGCCTATCAATGTCTGTCCAATATCAAGCCCGAGGTGGGCAGTGATTTTTTCTACCACGATTGGTTGTGCAAAAGCAGCATAAGCCACCTGTGCGAGGGAACCGCCTGCCTGAGCTACAGGCCTTACTGCTACCTCTTCCCAGCCGTACTTTTCCATTGCCTCTGCTTCGGTTACCAGTGAGCGGTTAAGATGTTCACAACACTGTACCGCAAGATAAAGGCCATGTGCGGAAGCAACTTCGCGCAAAGCAGCAAAGATAACCTGCGCTACTTCGAGTGAACCGGCTGTGCCAATTTTATTACCCAAAACTTCACTGGTACTGCACCCTACAACAAAAACTTGTCCCGGTTTCGGTGCAGCAGCCTTAATTAGTTCTTCAGCGGCTGCTTCTACCTGTTTCTTTATCTTTTCTACCGGCAACATAATCACCTTGCTTTATCTAATTTCATAATCTTCCCAGTCCTGCAGGCATGACGGCCACCATGGAATTCACCATGCAACCAGGTATCGACAATCATCTCCGCATGCCCCACACCCAAGGTGCGCTCACCAAGGCAGAGAATGTTAGCATCATTATGTTCACGGCTCATCAATGCAGAGAACACATCAGCACAAAGTGCGGCACGGATACCGTGGATTTTGTTAGCAGCTATGGAAATGCCAATGCCGGTACCGCAAATGAGAATACCGCGTTTTGGTTCTCCTGCAGCTACTGCACGCCCAACTTTTTCCGCTATATCCGGATAATCAACCGACTCTTCAGTAAAAGTACCGAAATCAAGTACTTCAATATTTTTTCCCTGCAGATATTTCTTTATGTGCTCTTTTAAATGAAATCCGCCATGATCGCTGCCAATTGCAATTCTCATGTCTGCTTCACTCCCAACATAATTATTCATGGACGAACCATAATGCTATTTTATCACAAAAATTCAGGACGCGTACCACTTTGTACGAAAAGTTTTTGCTCCTTGGCAAGCAAGATATTATTTCCAGCCGCCTTGCGCAGCCTGTTCATCAAAGCCAGTCCGAGGCCCTTTTCGGCAACTCCCTGTGCCAGAATTACATCGACTTTTTCATGGTCGAAATCTCTGAGCCAGGTAAAAAGATTCTCTGCCAACATCGCCGGATCATCCTGCCAATTTCTTACGACAAGCCTGTCATCTTTTGGCAGCCCCCAACTCACGGCTGCATCCGCAATAACGCCGATTTTTTTACCACCGGCCAGGCATTTTGCTGTCACGGCTTGCATTTGCGGTGCTATTTCCTCGCCTGCAAACAAGTACATCGGCGCCTTTGGCGCGTAATGGCGATATTTCATGCCCGGCGCTTTAGGTCTGCATTCACTGTTTCCTGCGAGCGCGGGATCGATTTCTACCGCACCCAAAACTTCTTCCAGCATTTCTTTCGTGATACCGCCCGGTCTTAAAATCACAGGCACCGGAGCTATCGTATCGACAACAGTAGACTCCACACCAATTTCGCTGCTGCCGCCGTCAATGATACCGGCAATCAGTCCGTCCATATCTTCCAAAACATCCCGGGCATTGGTCGGGCTCGGTTTGCCCGATTTATTAGCCGAAGGCGCTGCTATCGGGCAGCCGCTCAAGGCAATAAGCCTCCTGGCTACCGGATGGACAGGCATCCTTACCGCCACCGTATCAAGGCCGGCGCTTACTTCATCAGGTATAATGTCAGCTTTAGGCACAACCAAAGTTAAAGGTCCGGGCCAAAAAACTTGCATTAGTTTCCGCCCATTAGCGGATAAACCTGTTGTCAATTTTTCTATTTCACTTTTTTCAGCTATGTGGAGAATCAAAGGATTATCTGCGGGCCGCCCTTTAGCTGCGAAAATTTTTCTGACAGCGTTGCCGTCCAGTCCATTAGCACCAAGGCCGTAGACCGTTTCCGTCGGAAAAGCAATCACTTCACCTTTTTGTATAAAAGCAGCAGCTTCCTTTAGCTTCTCTTCATTTAATTTTTCTTCATTCTTTGTCAATTGCCATAAGCGCGTCTGCATAAACCGAACCTTCTTTCGCTGCAAAAATCATCCGTTCGATACCGGCATAATCTTTGCGGACTGCTGTCACGACAAAGCCATGTTCCCTGCAAAGCTCGGTAACTGCTTCAGCCTGGTGAATGCCTATTTCAAAAGCCAGCAATCCTTCGGGCAATAAATACTCTGAGGAACCGGCAATTGTCCTTCTATAGAAATCCAGTCCGTCCACGCCGCCGTCCAAGGCGCCTTTCGGTTCCTCCTGCACGTCAGCGGCAAGTCCTGCTATATCTCCCGTAGGAATATACGGCGGGTTGGAAACAATGACATCATATTGCCTGCCTGCCGGCAATTCGCTGTAAAGATCCGACAACACAGGCGTAAAGCGTTCGTGCACGCCGAGCCTTTCGGCGTTCTCCGCTGCAACAGCAAGCGCCGCGGAGGAAACATCGACCGCAGTGCCTTCAGCCAGCGGTAAAAGGCTAAGGAACGAAAGAATGATGGCCCCGCTTCCCGTGCCTAAGTCGAGTACTTTTATTTTCTTATTGCTGTCATTCAGTTCTGCCAAAATCTCTACCAAAAGCTCTGTTTCCGGACGCGGCACCAGCACTGCCGGTGTTACTTTGAAAGTATAATTCATAAAAGTTTTCTCGCCCAGGATATAGGCCAAGGGTTCCTGGCGGCCACGCCGCAAAACATATTCCCTGTATTTAGCAAGCTCATCAGCTTTAAGAGGCTGGTCAAAATGCACATAGAGGTTAATACGCGGGCAGGAAAGCACAGTACAAAGCAGTACCTCTGCGTCCAAGCGGGGATTTTCTATCCCCTTGTCCGCGAAATACTGCCTGGTCCAATCCAATATTTTGACAATCGTCCATATATCTTTCGTCTGAGCGTGCTCCATTTTATTTCACCTGCTGCAAGCGTTCACTTTGTTTTGCTGTGATCAGTGCATCCAATATTTCATCAAGATTGCCGTTTACGACAGCATCTAATTTATGCAGCGTCAGGCCAATGCGGTGGTCGGTAACACGTCCCTGCGGGAAGTTATAGGTTCTGATACGCTCGCTGCGGTCTCCTGTTCCCACCTGACTCTTACGGTCTTCAGCTGTTGCCATTCTTTGTTCTTCTTCAGCCTTCTCGAGAATTCTTGCCCTCAATACGCGCAAGCATTTCTCTCTGTTTTTCAGCTGTGATTTTTCATCCTGGCACTGAGCAACGATACCCGTCGGCAGATGCGTTATGCGTACTGCAGATTCTGTTTTGTTTACATACTGGCCGCCTGCTCCGCCGGCGCGATAGGTATCAACCCTTAGATCTGCCGGGTTAATTTCTACGTCAACTTCTTCCGCTTCCGGCAAGACAGCAACTGTAACGGTCGAAGTATGTACACGGCCTTGGGATTCAGTCTCCGGTACGCGCTGCACGCGGTGAACACCACTTTCAAATTTCAACCGGCTGAATACGCCGTTGCCTGATATCTGAAAAACTACTTCCTTGAAGCCGCCCAATCCTGTCGGATTGGAATCAAGCATCTCAGTCCGCCAGCCGCGCTCTTCAGCATAACGAGTGTACATGCGGAACAACACTCCGGCAAAAAGAGCGGCCTCATCGCCGCCCGCGCCGCCGCGGATTTCCACAATTACGTCTTTATCGTCATTAGGGTCAGAAGGCAGCAACAAAATAGTCAGCCTTTCCTCGTAAGCTGCAACCTCTGGTTTTAGTTCCTTCAGTTCTTCCTCTGCCATTTCCACAAGTTCAGCATCTTCTTGTGCAGCAACTATTTCCTGGTCTTCCTTGATTTTTTGCATAAGTGTTTTATATTCACGAAAAACTTCGACGATGTCTGCCAGCTTGGCATGAGCTTTCGTGCATTTTTGCCACTCTGTCTGATTGCTGATGACGTCCGGATCGCTGATGCGTGCTTCCAGATCGAGAAATTTATCTTCCAGTGCTTGTAA
>JBOFWD010000034.1:0-17910 GCA_051653445.1 Acidaminococcaceae bacterium
CAGGCTATAGGAATTGGGGCTGGACAGCAGTCACGTGTACACTGCACCCGCTTAGCCGGCAACAAAGCCGATAACTGGTATTTGAGACAGAACCCAAAAGTTTTGGCACTGCCTTTTAAAGAAAGCATCAGGCGTCCCGATCGCGACAATACAATAGATGTTTATATTTCCGATGATGATATGGATGTTTTGGCTGATGGCATTTGGCAGCAATTTTTCACGGAAAAGCCGGAACGTCTTAGCCGTGAAGAGAAGAAAGCTTGGCTGGAAACACTTGAAGGAGTAGCTTTAGGGTCTGATGCGTTTTTCCCGTTTGGTGATAATATCGAACGTGCTCATCGCAGTGGAGTTGATTTTATTGCTCAGGCAGGTGGGTCTATTCGTGATGACAATGTCATCGAGACTTGTGATAAATATAATATAGCAATGGCCTTTACAGGTCTTCGTTTATTCCATCATTAAAGCAAAAAAATCCTGTGTATGTTAAACATACACAGGATTTTGCTTTCTGAAGACTTATTTTTTCAGGTCTGCTGTAATTGCGTTGCCAAAGCGTGTTTCGTTTGTTTTGGCATTGGTTAAATCAGTGCCGAATAACAAAGAGCTATTGAGGTCTGCCTTTGTGAGGTCTGCTGAGCGCAGAATGGTTTGCGAAAGGTTTGTGCTTTTGAGAACAGCTTCGCGCAAGTTGGCACGCTGCAATTTTGCATTATATAAGTTTGTAGAGGTGAAGTTTGCATTACGCAAGTCAGCTTGGTAGAACCATGAATTAGCAAGATTCGCACCGCTAAAATCAGAGGAGTAGCCATTTGCGTAATCGAAAGTGGCTTCTTTGATATCGGCAAAACGGAAAGCGGCAAAGTCTATAACAGCATGACTGAAGTTGGCACGGAATGCATTAGCTCCAGAAAAATCAGCACGGGAAAAAGTGGCTTCTCTTAAATTGGCATGTGACAAATCCGCACCTGCAAGATTGGATTCTTCGGCATAAACGTTTTTCATGTTAGTTTTAAATAATTTGGCACCTACCAAAGAAGCATTTTCTAAAGAAGCACCTTCCAGGTCGGAAAAACTCAAATCAGCTCCGGATAAGTCTGCAGAGTTAAGGTTTGCTTTGTTCAGCTGTGCACCGGTAAGGTCTCCCTGTGGGCAGTTTCCTGTTAAAAGAAGACGATCAAGATCAGACTGGTTGTAAGCTAAAGCAGGTGTTGTATTGAGTAATAAAACTAAGGATAAAACAAATATTTTTTTACCCATGACTAGCTCCTATCTGTCAGCTCAGTCAGAAAGTCCTGTGATTTATCAGGTAATTTCTCGATGATTTTCCATGGCTTGTGTTTCGCAAGTTCTTCAGAACTGTAAGAAGAGCCTGCCAGAACAATCAGTGAGCGTGCACCAATGGAATTGGCACATTTGATATCATTAGGCGTATCGCCAATGATGGTAATTGATTCGGGTCTAATGGAAGGGTTTTTTATGTAGAGCTTTTGGAATGCTGCTTGGGCAAGCATCGTACGATCTTCACTTAATTCGCCAAAGGCACTAAGGCTGTAGTCAAAGTAGTTTTCAATGCCATAGTGTTTTAGCTTCATGTGTGCGGCATGGCCAACGTTCCCGGTTAAAAGAGCTGAAGTGTAGCCTGTATCATTTTGTTCAAGATAGGTTAAGACATTTTTTACGTTAGGCAGAAGATGGCCTTTGTGTGACTGCAAAAATTCTGGCAATAATCTGTAGTATAGAATTAAAAGCCCAGCGGCATCAGATGCTTTGCAGCTGCCCTTTATATCAGCAATAGCTGTTTTTATTATGTGAGAATCCGTGCAGCCAGCCAAATCATGCGAAAAAGTAAAATCGCTGCAGTTGTAGCGAATACGTATAGCTTCTTTGAGGGCATCTATGCCGGCACGCGCAGATAAAAGCAGGGTGCCGTCGATATCCCAAAACAAATATTTCATTTGTTCCTCCAGCGAAATTGATAATTTTTAAGAATTTGTTTTTGGACCCATCACTATTTTTAGTAGCTTTTTACCCGCATTTCTGGCGCGATGCATTGGTTTTATCTGAGATTTGCGTCTTGGCTTCATATCGTTTTGGGAACCGAAATCGCCACGTTGCAGAAAAGTAATTTTGGATTTATCAGGAGAAAATTGTTTTTTTAGAAAACCTGCCAGGCGGTCGGGATCTGCGTCATCGTTACAAGTAAAAATATCAACCGCGGCAAAGCCAAGCTCGGGATAGACATGCAGATTGATATGACCGCGTTTACAAGGAATACTGAAGGAGTATTCACCATTATCGTCAGCGTTATAGCAGATAGTATAGGCACCAATTTTATAATCATCTGCTGCTTTTTGCAGAATTGCTTCTACCTTTTTGCAGTCTGACAATATTTCATCTTTGCAGCTGTACATATCTATTGCAATTTGAGCACCTTTTAATTTCACGGAAAAGCTCCTCCCAAGTGATATAAATATCCCTTTAATAATACTTAATGTTCGCTATATTATAGCGTATTGCCTGTCGAATGTCAAAATGAGGGCAGAAGTATGCTATAATGTAGAACATAGGTTCGGTAATGGTGGTGAGGATATGGATGAGCTGGAAGCAACGATTGAAAATATAATATTTCAGGCTGAAGATGGCAGGTTTTCCGTCTTTCGTGTCCGCGGTGGCAAGATGGAGAAAGTCTCAGTTGTTTACAAGGGCGTGCCGCCTTTTGTCGGCGAACAAGTCAAATTGCTTGGTCAATGGTTTGAACATCCTAAATTTGGCAGACAATTTCAAGCCACTGTTTGCCAGACGCTGCAGACATCATCAGCAGCGGGCATTGAGAGATTCTTAGGGTCTGGTGCCGTGCGTGGAGTTGGCAGAGCTATGGCCGCCAGGATAGTTGAAGTGTTCGGTGAGGATACACTGAAAATAATTGGTGAGCAATCATATCGTTTAACGGAAGTGTCCGGCATTGGCAAAAAGAAGGCTGACACGATTGCTGCGTCCTATGCGGAGCTTTCGGATATTAAAGAACTGATGTTGTTTTTGGAAGAACATGGTTTAAGTTCTAATTATGCGGCCAAGATACAGGCCAGATATGGCAATACTGCCTTAAAAAGAATAGAAGACAATCCATATTGCCTTGCTAATGATGTAGCTGGCATAGGCTTTCGAATTGCCGACAGGCTTGCGATGTCCATGGGACTGCGGCCAGAGAATGAAAGCAGGATAAAGGCCGGAATTGAATTCGCATTATTGCAGACAGCATCTGCCGGGCATACTTGTTTGCCTGAAGATAAATTACTTGCGGAAACAGCAAGACTTTTACAAGTCGTTTATACTGAGGTTTATGAAGTTTATAAAAAACTGATTAAGGATGATCTATTGCGGACAGAGGAATTTGCCGGAACAAGACTGGTCTATCCTGAATATTTGTATCGCGCTGAGATTGGCGTTGCCAGACGTCTTTTGTATTTGCGTGATAAGGTGAACAGGATATGGCAGGTCGATTATCAGTCCATTATTGCAAACTGGGAACAAGAGACAGGCCTTAAATTGGCAGAGGCCCAGATAGAAGCAATCAGTGCTTCCGTGGAACATGGCATCTTTATTCTGACGGGTGGACCGGGAACCGGTAAAACGACTGTTGTCAAAGGCATTTTGGCGGTGTTGGAAAAAGCCGGCTGCAAAATTTTACTGGCTGCGCCAACGGGGCGGGCGGCTAGAAGACTTGCTGAATCAGCAGGGCATCCGGCTTCGACTGTGCATAGAATGCTCGAGTATACGCCAAACGGGGAAACTTATTTTTTCGGCCGCAACGAGGAAAATCCGTTGGAGGCAGATGCAATTATTGTTGATGAGGCTTCGATGCTGGATATTACGCTTGCCCATAATCTGCTGAAAGCGGTGTCAGTCGGCTGCCGGCTAATTCTTGTTGGTGATGTCGATCAGCTTCCTTCAGTTGGACCGGGAACAGTTCTCAAGGATATCATTCGCAGTAAAATGATGCCGGTGGTACGTTTGAACAGTATTTTTCGCCAGGCAGCCCTGAGTCCGATTGTTCTGAATGCTCATAGAATTAACAAAGGCCTACAGCCTGAGTGCGATGTATGTAATGATTTTTGTTTTACGGAGATCAACGATGAAACGGCAGCGGCAGAATATATAGTGGATAACTATGTAAGAATAACTGCCAGTGAAGGTTGGGAAGGCGTGCAGGTTCTTTCACCAATGCATAAGAATCCCTGTGGTGTTATGAATCTGAATAAGCTGCTACAAGAACGAATGAATCCTTCAGCGCCGGGAAAGACAGAAATAATGTCGCCTAACGGGTTATTACGAACAGGGGACAAAGTTATGCAGATTCGCAACAACTATGAAAAGGACGTTTTTAATGGTGACATTGGAAGAATTGACAGAATTGCCGGAACCACAGTCAGTGTTCTGTTTCCGGAAAGGCCGGAAGGCGAAAGAGTCGATTACGCGCAGAACGAATTGGATGAACTGCAACTTGCATATGCAATGAGCGTTCACAAAGCACAGGGCAGTGAATATCCTTCAATCATAATGCCGCTTGTGCCTAGTCATTTTATGCTGCTGCAGCGCAATTTATTCTACACTGGTGTAACGCGCGCTAAAAAAAGAGTAATACTGGTTGGCAGCCGTGCTGCTGTAAACACAGCCGTCAGCAAGGATGATATGAGAAAGCGCTATTCTTTGCTTGCCGAAAGGATGCAGGAAGAAAGCAATCTGCTTTAAAAGTTTAGAGGCGAATAGAAGTGCCTGGGTTTTGGAAGCTGTTTATAGATGTTTTTTTCCCTCTTGTCTGCAGCGAATGCAAACAACGGATAAAAGAAGGTTTGCTTTGTCCTGCCTGCAGAAAAAAACTGGGGGACTTGAGAATCTTAAAGCCAAAAGCATATTGTTGTGCTGATATTGATAGCATATGCTTATTATATCGTTATGAGGCAGGCATAAAGAAAACTTTGCACGATGTAAAATTTAGAAGAAAGAAAAGATTGGTTTCTGCCATGGCAGAGGAAATGACCATAATGGAATCACCACAACGTGTTTGCAGTTTGTGGCATTTGCCGGGAAAAATATTTGTTGTTCCGATACCGACAGATAAACAGCGTGTAAGGCAGCGCGGCTATGATGTACCGTATGGCATTTTCAGCCATTGGTCGCTGGAACAGGGGTTTATCTGGTATGAAGCATTAGAAAGAATTCGGCCGACTACGCCACAATATGGTCTTGATTGGCGTGAACGCCGTAAAAATGTGCGCGGCTGTTTTGCCGCCCGCAAAGATATCATTGGCAAGCAGATTTTGCTGGTTGACGATATCTTCACCAGTGGTGCTACCGCCGAAGAAGCCGCGCATGTTCTTCGCCAGCAGGGAGCAGAACATATCTGGATGATGGCCTTTGCCGGCGGCGGAAATAACTATAAATAAAAAACATTCCGTTT
Organism: Acidaminococcaceae bacterium; assembly: GCA_051653445.1. Lineage (GTDB taxonomy): Bacteria > Bacillota > Negativicutes > Acidaminococcales > Acidaminococcaceae > RZYP01. Next base: position 5,459 of record JBOFWD010000034.1, read on the forward strand.
TCACAGTGGAAAGCGGAATGTTATTTTTTTGCAGAGATGACTGATTTTAGAAAAGCATGAACTACATCGGGATCGAAGCTCAGACCGGCTCGGTCCTGCAATTCACGGGTTGCGTCTGTATGCGATTTTTGCCAGTGTTCCGTGCATGGATTGATTATACGGTCGTAATGATTAGCTACGGCAATAATGCGTGCGCCTAAAGGAATATTGACTCCTTTTAATCGTTTCGGATAGCCCGTGCCATCCCAATTTTCATGGTGGCAGAGGATAATCTTCATAACATGTGAAAACTCCGGTATGTTTTCCAGCATGCTGGCACCAGCCAGGCAATGATTTTTGTATGTTGAAAACTCACGCGTACTCAAGTAGGGATATTTGCTTAAAATGGTGTTAGGTACGCCTAGATGACCAATGTCATGTAACAGAGCTGCTGTTTTGATGCAGGCCACTTCGTCAAAGGGAAGCCCCATCTTAGCAGATATGCTTACGGAATAATTGCTTACCTGCTGGCTATGCAAATATAATGTTTTATTCTTTTGTTCCAAAATGGATAAGAAGAAATTGCATAGGTCCTTCGTTTTCCCATCATTGGGAAATTCAAGGAACTGAGGAATGGTAAGCATGGCGATCCGTCCTTAACTAAATTAAAGTAACCAAATACAGTATACTACAAAAAAGAGCAAAAGAAACGTCTTAAAGTACATTGTTGGGAAAAAATTTGTGGAGCAAGAACTTGAAATTTGTTTGTTAAAACTTGCTATTGTATTTTCTTTCTAATTAATACTCTTTAATACTCTGAATGCTTTTCGACAAAAGCATATTTTTCTTGCTATTTTGACAACTTAAAATTATAATAGGCGAAGAAATACAACTCAGGTCTGTGGTTGCAAGTCGATGCCAGTTGCAGGCAAAACGATCCACGTAAGCAATCAAAGTATTGTGAGCACGGTGCAGCTTAGAAGTAAGTCCTGCCGCGAAGAGCGAGAGGGGCAGTAGTGGGGAGCGAGAATGCTTATGAGCGAACCCTCCAGCAGGCGGGTGTGGGGGCGAAAACCAGGTCAGCTGAGTTGTTTTCTTTAAAATTTTATAGATTTTCTTATAGATACCTTTAAATGATATCCATGTATACATTTATCAGGTATTGTTTTTTTTTCTGAATGTCTTATAATAATAGAAGTTTTAGGAATAAATATTAATTGAGGGGGTATTTGTGTGAAAAAGAAATTCCAGATTATATTTGTGTGTATGTTTGCTTTAGCCTTATTAGTTGCAGGCTGCGGCGGAAGTAAGGCCAAAAAAGAATTGATTGTTGGTACTGAGCCGGCTTTTGCGCCTTTTGAGTTTCAAAAAGAAAATTCCAAAGAATTTATTGGTTTTGATATGGACCTTATCCAAGCAATCGCTAAGCAGATGGGTTATGAAAAATGCACCATCCAGGGAATGGGTTTTGATGCTTTGATTCCGGCTCTTGATGCTAAAAACATTGATGTAGCTATTGCTGGTATGACGATTACCGATGAGCGTGCAAAAAAAGTTAATTTCTCCAAACCTTACTACAAATCAGGTCTTGCCATAGTAGTTAATAAAGACAACAATGCGATTAATGACATTGCTGATTTGAAAGGTAAGAGAATCGCTGTTCAAATCGGCACTACCGGAGCTATGGAAGCTGAGAAAATAGAGGGCGCTAAGATTACTTCTTTCAACACTAATGGTGAAGCTTGTATCGAGTTAAAAAATAAAGCTGTTGACGCAGTCATCGGCGATTTGCCGGTAGAGGCATATTTCCTACAGCAGGGCGGCAGTGATTATGCTAAAATAGTCGGTAAAACACTTACATCTGAAGACTATGGAATTGCAGTAGCTAAAAGCAATACTGCTTTGGCTAAAGAAGTTGATAAGGCTCTTGATACATTGAAACAAAATGGTGAATACGATAAATTATACAAAAAATGGTTTGGTGAATTGCCTAAAAAATAATTTACAAACATAGAATAAATCTAAAGAGTGCTAAAAATGTTGCACTTCCCTGTCTTTTGGTTGTATAATTAGCGAAGATAAAAACGCTAGGGGGAAGGTAAATGAAAAAAAGTTTTTTTGCAGCAATTACTCTTATTTTTGCTCTAGGTTTGTTGATGGCAGGCTGCGGCGGTGAAAAGAAAGCTGAGCAAAAGGTTTTACGTATTGGTACTGAACCTACTTTTGCTCCTTTTGAATTCCAAAAAGAAGGCAGTAAAGATTATACTGGTTTCGATATGGATCTTGCACGTGCGATTGGCAAACAACTTGGCATGAAGGTTGAAATCGTAAGCATGGGTTTTGATGGCTTGATTCCGGCTCTTAATGCTGGCAATATCGATGCTGCTGTTGCTGGTATGACAGTTACGCCTGAACGTGCAAACAGTGTTAAATTCAGTGAACCTTATTATAAATCAGGTTTAACTGTTATGGTTCGCAAAGACAATTCCAGTATTACGGGGATAGACAGTCTTAAAGGCAAAAAAATAGCCGTGCAGATTGGCACCACGGGTGCTATGGAAGCTCATAAGATTGCTGATGCGACAGTAGTTGAATTTAATACTAATACAGAAGCTGCTTTGGAATTAAAAAATGGCGGCGTTGACGCAGTAGTTAATGATTTGCCTGTAGTTGCCTATTTCCTACAACAAGGTGGCGGCAAAGATTATGCCAAGATGGTTGGCAAGGTTGTAACTGCTGAGGAATATGCAATAGCTGTTAAAAAGGGTAATGACAAGCTGGCTGGTGATATTAACAAGGCCTTGGCTGAATTGAAAAAGAACGGCGAATACGACAAAATTTATAAAACTTGGTTTGGCGAACAAGTAAAATAATCAAGTTATTTTCAAAACCGGAGTACATCGCAGCGTGTTGCCAGGATGTGCTCCGATTTTATTTGCTGTCCCCTTTGTTTTTCAATTGATATCTTTTTTTGAAAGTTGGTGTTTGCGTGGATTTGAATTTTGAAATTATACAAAATGCAATTCCTCTTCTTTTGCAGGGAGCCGGAATAACCATACAGATTACAGCTCTGAGCGTCGGCTTGGGACTGCTGATAGGCATGATTGTTGGTGTTGCTCGTTTGTCATCTGCTAAAATTATTAAATATCTGGCTAATATATATGTAGATTTTATTCGCGGCACGCCGCTATTGGTACAGATTTTTCTTGTTTATTTTGCTTTGCCGATTTTGACAGGTTCACGCATTGATCCGTTTATTGCAGCAATCGCTGCTTGTTCAATCAACAGTGGAGCCTATATTGCGGAAATATTTCGCGGCGGCATTCAATCGATTGATGTCGGGCAGACCGAAGCGGGACGTTCGTTGGGCTTAAGCTGGTTTCAGACCATGCGTTACGTAATTATGCCACAGGCTTTTAAAAGGATTATTCCGCCTTTGGGCAACGAATTTATTGCTATGCTGAAAGACTCTTCGCTGGTTTCTGTTATCGGATTCGAGGAACTTACCAGAAGGGGCCAGTTAATTATCGCCCGTACTTATGCATCTTTTGAAATTTGGCTCGCGGTTGCGTTTATTTATTTAATAATGACTTTCACAATTTCGCGCTTCGTAGCATATTTGGAGCGGAGGTACCAGACGAAATGATTAAAATCAGCAATTTACACAAAAGCTTTGGTAATTTGGAAGTTCTGCAGGGGATTGACCTCGAAATTGCAGAGCGAGAAGTAGTTGTAATAATTGGACCGTCTGGCTCCGGCAAGAGCACGCTTCTGCGCTGCATTAATTATTTGGAAGAACCAACGTCAGGTACGATAACTGTGGATGGCATTGAGTTAAGCGGTGAGGCTAATATCAACGCCATTCGCCGTGAAGTAGGCATGGTTTTCCAACGCTTTAATCTGTTCCCGCATATGACGGTAATGGAGAATCTTTTGCTGGCGCCAATGAAAGTTCGCAATTTGACGAAAGCGGAAGCTGAAAAGAGTGCTCTTACGCTCTTGGCAAAGGTGGGGTTGGAAAGCAAGGCCCATGCTTATCCTGAACAGCTTTCCGGTGGACAGCAGCAGAGAGTAGCCATTGCGCGCGCCTTGGCAATGAAGCCTAAGGCATTGCTGTTCGATGAACCAACTTCCGCACTGGATCCGGAAATGATTAAAGAGGTTTTGGACGTAATGAAAGACCTTGCCCAAGAAGGAATGACTATGGTTGTTGTAACGCATGAGATGGGCTTTGCACGCGAAGTCGGTGACAGGGTTATCTTTGTTGATGGCGGTAAGATTGTTGAACAAGGAGCTCCGGAGGCTATTTTTTCTTGTGCAAAGGAAGAAAGAACCAAGAGCTTTTTGTCAAAAATTCTTTAAAAGCAACATTGTTTCAATTGTTTCATATTTAAATGTCTCTAGCCGTGATTATGTGGTAAATTGCTCTTTTACGTTATTGTGAGAAGGAATAAGCTGATTGATGGCGAAACTATAAAACAAGAAATAAAGCAAAGTGATTTTGCCTTTGTTTTATAGAAGGAGGTTTTGACTATGACAGTGAATGTACGCGGTAAAAACATTGAGGTAACACCAGCACTAAAAGATTACATTGAAAAGAAAGTATTAAAAGTTACAAGACAATTTAAAAATATTGGTGACATTTCTGTATTAATGAGAGTAGAAAAAGGCGACAGCGTTAAGGGAGAACGCGTTGGTGATTGTGTTGTTGAGATTTCTTTCCCAGCTGGGGGAGTAAATTTCAGGGCGCAGGAAACAACGAAGGATATGTACTCTTCAGTTGATCTGGTTATTGAAAAAATCGAGCGCCAGATTCACAAATATAAAACAAAATTGATGAAAGGGAGATATAATAACTTCCGCGAGGAAGCTCCTGTTATATCAGCCGTTCCAGTTGAAGAACCAGAATTTAAAGTTGTCAGGAACAAACGCTTCATTATGCGCCCTATGGGTGTGGAAGAAGCAATTATGCAAATGAATCTGTTAAATCATGATTTCTTCGTATTTTTTGATGAAGAAATTGAGGCTGTAAATGTAGTGTATCGCCGCAAAGATGGTGATTATGGGCTGCTGTCTCCTGAATTGAAATAAGTTCATGAAAATGTTGCAAAAACCCGGGATGTGAATCCCGGGTTTTTTGACTTTTAATGCCTGTTCTGTTAAAATTTACTATTGAGCGTAGGCGGATTTAGTGCGAAAAATGAGGAGTGATTGTGTTGCTCGAAAGTTTAATGAAAAAAATTTTCGGTGATCCGAACGAGAAGGAATTAAAGAAAGTTCAAGTATATGTTGATGCAGTAAATGCTTTAGAAAAAGATATAGAAAATATGAGTGACGCCAGCCTTGCAGGGAAAACATCAGAGTTTCGTGAAAGGCTTGCCAAAGGTGCAACTCTGGATGACATTCTCCCGGAGGCTTTTGCGGTTGTACGTGAAGCCTCTAAAAGAGTGCTTGGCCTGCGTCATTTTGATGTACAGCTGACCGGTGGCTGTGTTTTGCACAGGGGCAAAATTGCGGAGATGCGTACAGGTGAAGGTAAGACTTTGGTTGCAACTCTGCCGGCCTATCTGAATGCTTTAACCGGTAAGGGTGTTCACGTCGTAACAGTCAATGAGTATCTGGCTCGTCGTGACAGCCAGGAAATGGGCAGAGTTTACAATTTTTTAGGACTTTCTGTAGGGTTGATCATTCACGGACTTGATTTTCCTGAAAGAAAAGCTGCTTATGCTGCCGATATAACCTATGGCACGAATAATGAATTTGGTTTTGATTATCTGCGTGACAATATGGTAGTTTCGCTGGATCAAATGGTACAAAGACCATTGAACTACGCCATCGTCGATGAGGTTGACAGTATTCTTGTTGATGAGGCACGTACTCCGCTGATTATTTCAGGACCGGGCGAAAAATCAACTGACCTTTATAAAGTTTTGGCACGTGTTGTTGCTCAATTAGTTGAGGGAGAAGATTATACAGTTGATGAAAAGCTGAAAACTGCTGCTCCTACAGAAGCTGGTATTGCTAAAGCAGAAAAAATGCTTGGCGTTTCTAATATGTATGACGGCGAAGCCAGCATTGATTTTTCACATCAATTAATGCAGGCTTTGAAGGCAAAAGCAATCATGCATCGCGACCGGGATTATGTGGTCAAGGATGGCGAAGTTATTATTGTTGATGAATTTACCGGACGCTTGATGTTCGGTCGCCGTTTTTCTGAAGGATTGCATCAGGCAATTGAAGCAAAAGAAGGAGTGAAGGTAGAGCGTGAAAGCCAAACCCTTGCTACCATAACTTTCCAGAATTATTTCCGTATGTATGAGAAGCTTTCAGGTATGACCGGTACTGCTAAAACCGAGGAACAGGAGTTCCAAAAGATTTACGGCCTGGATGTAATAGTTATACCTACTAATAAGCAAAACCAGCGTATTGACTATCCCGATGTTATCTATAAAACAAAACGTGCAAAATATAAAGCAGCTGCTGATGAAATTGAAGAGTGCCATAAAACCGGCAGACCGGTTCTTGTAGGTACAACTTCTATCGTACAATCGGAAGAGCTTTCCGGTATTTTGAAAAAGCGCGGCATTGTTCATAATGTATTAAATGCGAAATTCCATGAGAAGGAAGCTGAAATTATTGCTGATGCAGGGCAATTCGGCGCAGTAACGATTGCTACCAACATGGCCGGTCGTGGTACGGATATAGTGCTTGGCGAAGGTGTTCCCGCTTTAGGCGGACTGCATATTGTTGGTACAGAACGTCATGAAAGCAGACGCATTGATAATCAGCTACGCGGACGCTGCGCACGTCAGGGCGATCCTGGTTCCACAAGATTTTTCCTTTCATTAGAGGATGACCTCATGCGTTTATTCGGATCTGATAATATTTCAAGTATTATGGATAAGTTGGGAATGGAAGAGGATGAGCCGATTGAACACACGCTGGTAACAAAATCCATTGAATCTGCCCAAAAGAAAGTCGAATCACGCAACTTTGACATGCGTAAACATGTTCTGGAATATGATGATGTTATGAACCAACAGCGCGAAGTTATTTATGCTCAACGTAAGAAAATTCTTGTGGAGAACAATTTGCGCGATAATATCATGGATATGGTTAACCGTGTTGTTGACAGGACAATGGCAATGTATGCTCCTCCGGATGTTTATTCTGAGGATTGGGACTTGCCGGCCTTGATTGCGTACGCGGAAGAATTCTACGCGCCGCCTAATACTTTAACTGTTGAGCACTTGCAGTCTCTTAGTCGTGAAGAATTAAATGAGTACCTGCAAAAGCTTGCCGTAGATTATTATGAGCAAAGAGAAGAAGCAATTTCTCCTGCTATTATGCGAGAACTCGAAAACCTGGTAATGCTTAAGGTTGTTGACAGTCACTGGATGCAGCACCTTGATGCTATGGATATGCTGCGTGAAGGCGTTGGTCTTCGTGCTTATGGTCAGCGGGATCCTTTGGTAGAATATAAGCTTGAGGCTTATGATATGTTCCAGGCAATGATTGATGCTATCCAGGATGATGTTGTACGTTATATGTATAGGGTTAATGTGGTTACTCAGCCTAAAGTAGAGAATCGCCTGCAAAATGCTACTGTTAACAATCCAAGCGGTGACAGTGAGGCAGATATGAAAAAGCCTGTTGTCAAGGGCGAGACTATTGGGCGTAATGACCCATGCCCTTGCGGAAGCGGCAAAAAATACAAAAATTGTTGTGGAACTGAAAACTAATTTATTAAGCGAAGTCGGGACTGAATATGGTTTCGGCTTCGCTTGGGTTATTTGTTGTAGTTCGTATTTGATTTGAAAGGGAGTGAGACGTTTGCTTATAGAGGAATATAGACCGGAAATCAGTAATGTAAAGCAGAAGTTAGACGAAATGAGGGGATCTCTTTGACGTCGTTCGCAAAGAGGACCGCATTGCAGAATTAGAACATAAGATGGGAGAACCAAGTTTTTGGGATAACCCTGAGGAAGCTCAAAAAGTAGCGCAAATTGTAACACAGCTAAAAGATGAGGTTGGTGTTTTTCATTCTTTAGAAAAAAGAATAGAAGATTTGGAAGTTCTGTGGGAACTGGCCATGGAAGAAGAAGACGCCGATATTGTCGGTGAAATTGAACAATCCTTGGCATCCGTACGCATTGATCTTGAGCATCTTGAGTTGGGTATGCTTTTATCAGGAGAGTATGATGCAAATAATGCTATTATGACATTACATGCAGGTGCAGGCGGAACAGAAGCTCAGGACTGGACATCGATGCTGCTGAGAATGTTTGGCCGTTTTGCGGAACGCTCTGGCTATAGCGTTGATGTACTTGATTACCAGCCTGGCGATGAAGCTGGTGTTAAAAGCGTAACCCTCAGCATTAATGGACATAATGCCTATGGCTACATGAAATCTGAAAAAGGTGTACATCGCTTGGTTCGCATTTCACCGTTTGACTCGAATGCGCGTCGTCATACCTCTTTTGCAGCGGTTGATGTTATGCCGGAAATTGACGATACGGTTGAAATCAACATTAATCCAGCCGATTTGAAAGTTGATACATATCGTGCCAGCGGTGCTGGTGGACAGCATATTAATAAAACGGATTCCGCCGTTCGCATGACGCACATTCCTACTGGTATCATTGTGCAGTGTCAGAATCAGCGTTCACAGATACAGAACAGAGAACGCTGTATGCAGTTGCTGCGTGCTAAATTGTTTGAATATGAGAAACAAAAACAAGCAGAATTGAAATCTGATATTGCCGGAGACTACCAGGCAATAGAATGGGGAAGTCAGATAAGGTCATATGTTTTTCACCCGTATAATATGGTTAAAGATCATCGTACCGGAGCAGAGACGAGTAATGTGCAGGCTGTTATGGACGGAGATCTGGAACTTTTTGTTGAAGCATACTTACGTAGTCTGCAAAAGATAAAATAATTATGCAGAAGAATTGGAATAGGTGGAGATTTTGTTGAGGAAAACCTGTTATAATCCCGTATTAGTAATTATAATGGCGATAGCGCTGCTTTTTTCAGCGTTTTTGAATTTTCAGCGGCATGCTGTTGAACAGGCTAACAGAACTGTCGAAATGGCGATGGAGTACGAAAGTATTGCCAGAATGGCTCATGGCGAAGGCGTACCTGAAGAAAAAGTACTAAAGATGTTTAAAGAACGTGGTGTTACAAGCCTTGTTCTTTTTGACACAACGCTGCAAAAACTTGGCGATAAAGGTAAGGTAACAGTAGTTACCGGTTCTGAGCTTATGCATGCGTATCATACAAACCAGATACAAAATGGCGTGTGGCGTGATTTGATTCTTAAAGGCAAGGTTATGACAAATGCCGCCTATGTTACTGAAGGAACCTCACATCTGGCAATGCAGGATGTAGAGGAAGATCTTGTTTTACGTTTTGGTAAAGATCTTGTTAAGGTTATTTCGGAGTCACCGAAGGTTATCGAGGTAAAAGGTGATACCAAACTAGCAGCAGGAGACGCATACGGAGAACAAAAAGGTATTTTACAAATGGATCTTGGACTTTCTTCGGAAGAATTGCAGCTCGCTAAAAATCTTGGGTTCATGGTTATTGCCAGGCCTATAAATTACGGACAAGGCTACAATATGGCGTCTGCACCGGAGCGTGAGCAAATAGATGCTTTTTTCAATCGCCTTGATAAATCCGGCGCTAAAATTTCTGCTTTTGCCGGTAGTGGAAAAACAATACTTGGTTATAAACAAAATCTTGAATATGTAGCAGACAATCTTCTTAAGCGCGACATTACGCTTGCAATGGTCGAAAATATAGTTCAACTGCAGTTTGTACCTCTGGAAGGTCTTGTACAGATGGCTGAATTGATGGACTATAAAGGTGCGCGTACTTATGTTATTGACAAAGCAGAGCAGAAGAAGCTCAAGGTTGATGAAGCAGTGCGTAGGTGGGCTTTAACAGATGAAGAACGGAATATAAGAATAAATTATGTTAAAACATTTTTAGAACCCCAAGATGGTAAAACCTTGCTGCAAACCAATCTTGATTATGTAGAAAGTATTACAAAAAGTGTTGAAGCAAGGAACTTCAGTATTGGCAGGGCAGGAGTTTTCTCCGAATATAAGCCTGATCGGTTGCTTTTTATACCAATTGTTTTTGGTATAGTGGCAGCAGGCATAATTTATTTTTCACAGCTTATAGAGATTAATAAGAAGCATCAGTATCTTTTGCTTTTGATTGCCGGCGTGCTTTTCTGTACGATAATCATCTTCACCAAGGGCCTTTTGGCACGACAAGTGCTTGCACTCACCGCTGCCACTGTGATGCCTGTGCTTTCTCTGAATTTTATACTTAATATCTGGGATAATTATCATGGCAGCGGCAAAGGATTAAAATCTGTTATTATAGCTGCAACATGGCAGCTTGCTTTGGCTATAACAATTTCGTTGGTTGGAGCTTCTTTTGTTGGAGCCATTCTTGGCGATGTCCGTTTCCTCATGGAGATTGATATTTATAAGGGCGTGAAATTAACCTTTATATTACCTATATTGCTGATGTTTATCCTTTGTGTCAAAAGGTATTCTTTATTTGCCGGAGGCGATGACTGTAAAAATGTGATTGCCAGAATTGAAAACTTTCTTGCCCGGCCTATAACATTAAAAATAGTTTTCGCTATGATAGCTTTTGCTTTTGTTGCCTGGGTATTTATCGGTCGCTCAGGACATACTGCCGGAGTACCGGTGCCGGATATTGAAGTAAAATTGAGGCTTTTTCTTGAGGAAATGATGTTGGCACGCCCACGTGAAAAGGAATTTTTGGTTGGGCATCCGGCGTTTTATCTTGCAGCTTTTGCCGTTTACAACAAATACCCTCGACTTCTCAGCGTTGCCTTCATTTTGGCTGCTACTATCGGGCAGGGTTCATTAGTACAAACTTTTGCTCATATGAGAACACCTATAATCATGTCTTATATCAGAGCAATTGATGGCTACTTATTAGGTGCAGCGATTGGTATCTGTGTACTTGTCGCATTTGCCATATTCTATCCTTATTTGCAGGTTCTGAAAAGGAGATATTTGAAGAATGAGTAAAATTTTGATTTCCGGTTATTATGGTTTTTCGAATGCCGGTGATGAGGCAATGCTGACCGCCATTGTTGAGGCTCTGCGTGCTGAACGGCAAGACATCGAAATTACTGTTATGTCCGGCAAACCGGAAATCACAGCGCAAAAGCACAGCGTAAAGGCAATTCATCGGTTTCAGCCGCTGCAAATAATTAAAGCAATGCTGGGCACAGATTTGCTTTTGTCTGGTGGTGGCAGCCTCTTGCAGGATGTAACGAGCAGACGCAGCATATTCTATTATTTAAGCATCCTTCTGTTGGCAAAGGTGCTTGGTAAGAAAGTAATGCTTTATGCCCAGGGTATTGGACCGATAAATTCCTCTGTCTCGCGTATTCTTACTAAATATGTCTGCAGGAAAGCTGATCTTATTACGGTAAGAGATGATGGATCGTACGAAGAGTTAATGGAAATGGGGCTTCCTGCAGAAAAAGTCTTGGTTACAGCTGATGCAGTGTTTTCTTTACTTGCTGATCAAAAGGATATTGGCAGACAAATTCTTGAAAAGAATGGTTTGCAAGGGAATAAACCAATTATTGGCATTGCGGCAAGGCACTGGAACGGTGAAGAAAGATTTATGCGTGTTTTTGCTGACGCGGCTCTTAAGCTGCGCCAACAATATGATGCATATATTGTCTTTGTGCCTCTGCAGTTTCCGTCAGATACAAAAATTGCCCAGAATATAGCTAACCTGATGGATGATTGCAAAGATACGATTATCCTGAAAGAAGGCTATACGACTGAAGAATATGTTTCTATCATCAGCAACCTTGATTTTTTGATAGGTATGAGGCTGCATGCTCTTGTCTTTTCTGCCTTGGCTGGAGTGCCATTTCTGGCTGTTTCCTATGACCCTAAGGTAGATCGTTTTGTCAAAGGGATGGAAGGGACAGTTGCTGGTAAGATAGATGAAATAACGAGCGAAGAAATTTTGCGTAAAAGCGCAAGACTTTGGCAGCGCGTGCCAGACAAGCAGAATGCGAAAATACAGGTCTTGCGCGAAGAAGCACAGAGAAATGCTGGACGCGCTATTAGCTTATTGACAAAATAAAAAAATGAAGGGGGTCTTCCCTTGCTATTGCTGAGTGGTGTCAGTAAAACATATCGTAATGGTTCAGTCGCTTTAAAAAATATTGATTTACATATAAAGCCTGGTGAGTTTGTCTTCATAGTCGGCCCTAGCGGCGCTGGCAAGTCAACCTTTATTAAAATGTTATTTAAAGAAGTTCTTCCTACTACCGGCAAAATTTATGTCGATGGCGTTGATGTTTTGGCCTTAGATGATAAGGAAGTGCCTTTTTTACGTAGACAGTTAGGTATTATTTTCCAGGATTACCGACTTTTGCCCGACCGCACTGTTTA
>JBOFWD010000035.1:0-5718 GCA_051653445.1 Acidaminococcaceae bacterium
AGCCGCTTGCTCAAGCAAGCGGCCAAAACAATCTATTTATTTCTCTCCATCTTTTTCTTTTTCCAGCGTTGCCACAAAACATAACCGTATATAAGCGCGACCATAGTTGCTATAATAGCCAAACGGTCCAAATTCTGCTTATAATTAACAATGTCGTGTCCTATGACAACTTCTAAAGCTGTCGCCGGTAACTTTCCTATAAAGGTCGCAATAATATAATCGCGCACACTCATTTTACTAACTGCGCCCAAAGCAGTAAGTATGCCCGAAGGGAAGTAAGGCAGTGTTCTGGCAATAGCCATAACCTGGAGTCCTTTTTCGCCACTCATTTCATCCAGCTTTTCCAGATTTTTGCTTTTGCGTATTAAAACTTCAGCCGATTCACGAAAAAAGTAACGCATAAGCAAGAAGCTTATTACAACCCCAATAGATTCTGCTATCCACGAGAGCAAAACGCCGATGGTCAAACCAAACAATAATCCATTGCCTGTTGAAATAAAAATCGAAGGCAAAAAACCAACTGCATTAACAAGAACATCTAATAGAAAACTGACTAAAATCGCCCAAACACCAAATGAACGTAAAAACTCAATAAGCTCATCAACATCACCACTAGTCGTGAGCCTGAAAATTTTTGGGAAAAAATCCGGCATAAGCAAGTGAATGCCAAACAACAACAATATTAACAGCAGAAAGGCACCAACTTTAACATAGGCTTCCTGTTCATACCAAGGTTTGTCTTTATGCTCCATAGCAGCCTCTTTCAATTTTTATAGATTAAAAATGTGTTGAAATCTTTCATCAAGCTGATTTTTCAAAACCATTTCAACTTCGCTTAACATATTTGGTTCCTCAATTGTCTTTTTTGCTAAAGTCCGCGCCTCCAGCAAAACATCCATATCATGCAGTATATCAGCAATAAGTAAATCAGGCAAGCCATGCTGCTTCATGCCAAACAACTGTCCGGCACCTCTTAATTCAAGGTCTTTTTCAGCCAATACAAAACCATCTGCACAATCGTGCATTATTTTCAAGCGAGCCAAGGTTTCCTCCTTGTCTGTATCCGTTAGCAAGACGCAGTAGGACTGATTATTGCCGCGCCCAACGCGACCACGCAGCTGATGCATCTGTGCCAGGCCGAAACGATCAGCACCTTCAATAACCATCAATGATGCATTCGGTACATTGACACCAACTTCGATAACCGTTGTCGCAACCAAAACATCTATGAATCCATTGACAAAGCCTTGCATTACCCTTTCTTTTTCGCTATCTTTCATTCTGCCATGTAAAAGAGCACAGGAAACCTCCTGCAAATAACCGCTCGATAGTTCTTCATATACTGCCGTCGCTGAATTCACATCAAAAGCTTCGGATTCTTCTATAAGAGGGCAAACAACATAAGCCTGATGGCCTTTTTTGACCTCTCTAAGCATGCCTGCATATATTTCGGGGCGTTTTTCGTTGGTAAAGCAAAGTGTTTCTACTTTTTTGCGGCCAGGAGGCAGCCCCCTCATAACCGATACATCAAGGTCACCATAGACGGTCAAAGCGAGTGTACGTGGTATCGGCGTAGCTGTCATGACCAATACATCCGGTGAGAAGTCTGATTTATTAGCTAGTTTAGCCCTTTGCTCTACACCAAACCGATGTTGTTCATCAGTTACTACTAGTGTCAAAGCATTAAAAATGACGTCATCCTGAATCAAGGCATGCGTTCCAACAATAATGTCAATATCGCCGGTGGCAAGACTGTTTAATATTGCCTTACGTTTACTGCCTTTCACATTGCTGGTCAAAAGCTCTATGCGAAAAGGAGTTTTTTCCATAAATGCCCTTAGCGTATGAAAATGTTGCTGAGCTAAAATTTCTGTAGGGACCATAATACAGCCCTGATAACCATTTTCAGCGGCCTTTGCCAATGCAAGTGCAGAAATCAATGTTTTTCCAGAACCTACGTCTCCTTGCAGCAATCTATGCATCGCTTTTTCGTCCTGCATATCTAGTGATATTTCCTGCCAGGCCTTCTTTTGTGCTTCTGTCATTGCGAATGGCAGGCTAGAGAGAACCTTATTAACTTCCGAACCATCTTTTCCATGTTTGATGCCTTTTTTGCCCGACTTAATCTTATTGCGGTAATATAGCAGCCCACACTGTAATAAATACAGTTCTTCAAAAATAAATCTGTTTTTTGCTTCCCCAAGAATTTTAAAGTTTTTTGGAAAATGAATATTCTTAAGTGCTTCCAACCTACCGATCAATTTGCGATTTTCAATAATTTTTTGAGGTAAAGATTCCGGTAAATTTTTTTCTGCCATAAGCAATGCCTGTTTCACTGCTCTTCGCAAATCATTTTGTGTTAAAGAGCCAGCAAGACTATATACAGGCAAAATACCAAACTCTTCTTTTTCATCATCTTTATCCAGTGTTTGCAGCAATGCATCTGTAACCATACGGGCCGTTCTGCCCGGCTTCACTTTGCCAGTGGCAATTGCTCTCATGCCAATTTTTAACTTCTTAACCAGAAATCTTTGCTGAGCAAAAAAATAAATTTCGGCATAGCCCGTTTCATCACGAACCGTGACTAAACTGTATTTTTTCCCTCTATGAGAATACTTTTCAGAAATATTAACAATCTCGCAAAGAAAAATTTGCTTTTCATTATTTGTTGCCAGTTCTCTTATCTTTTTAAATCGTGAATAATCAATATAACTATTAAGACGAGGATACATGTTCAATATATCGCCAACTGTTTCGATATTTAGCTTTTTTAAATCCTGCGCTTTTTTTGCACCAATTCCTTTTAGGACCATTACTGAGTCATTCCACCACAATAAAACCACCTCCTATTTAAGGACTTTCTTTTTTTTCTTGCATTTTAGTACCAGTCTATGGTAACATACTATTGTTGAATTTATAAAGAGGATTTGCCCTACACTTAAAGGAGGTGCGACTATGGCATGCATTTGTGAAATTTGTGGCAAAGGTGAGATGGCCGGTTCTAACGTCAGTCACTCTAATAGACATACAAAACGTTCATGGAAACCAAATATCCAACGCGTAAGAGCAGTTATCGAAGGCTCGACTCGTGGTGTTAACGTTTGTACTCGTTGCCTACGCTCCGGGAAAGTCAACCGTGCAATTTAATTGCTATCGTAAAAACTGAAACCATATGCCTAATGGCGGTTGGTTTCTTTTTTTATGTTCAAAATAATTTCAACATGTTTTCTCTTAATAAGTATAATCTATTTTCCAATCAATTGGCATAAAAAAACCCAACCAAATTATGGTTGGGTTTTTAACTTATTTTGCGTAATCAACAGCTCTGGTTTCACGAATAATAATTACTTTAATCTGACCTGGATATTCCATTTCAGCCTCAATTTTCTTCGCAATATCTCTTGCCAACAAAACAGAATCAGCATCATCTATTTGGTCCGGTTTAACCATAATTCTGATTTCTCGGCCTGCCTGAACAGCAAAACATTTTTCAACACCTGCAAAGGACTCGGAAATCTCTTCCAATCGAGTTAACCGTTTCAAGTAACTTTCCAAAGTTTCGCGGCGTGCACCAGGTCTTGCAGCCGAAATCGCATCAGCAGCAGACACTAAAACTGCTTCTACAGATGTTGGCTCTACATCGCCATGATGAGCCTGAATAGAATTTATAATCTGTTCGGCTTCACGATATTTTTTAGCAATATCAGCGCCAATTTCCACATGGGAACCTTCCATTTCATGGTCGATAGCTTTGCCTATGTCATGAAGCAAACCAGCACGTTTAGCTAAAACAACATCAACACCAAGTTCAGCCACCATAATGCCAGCCAAATGAGAAACCTCGATTGAATGATTCAAAACGTTCTGGCCATAACTTGTACGATATTTAAGCCTGCCAAGCAATTTGATAAGTTCAGGATGCAATCCGTGCACTCCAGTTTCAAATGTAGCCTGTTCTCCGGCTTCCTTGATTTTTTGTTCTACTTCCTTTTGAGCCTTTTCAACCATTTCTTCAATGCGGGCAGGATGAATGCGCCCGTCATTGATAAGCTTTTCCAAAGCGGTTCTAGCCACTTCACGGCGAACAGGATCAAACCCTGAAATAATAACTGCTTCCGGGGTATCATCAATAATTAAATCAATACCGGTTAGCGTCTCTAATGTTCTGATATTTCTGCCTTCACGGCCTATTATGCGGCCTTTCATCTCATCATTAGGCAGTGCGACAACAGAAACAGTAGTCTCCGCGACATGATCAGCTGCACAACGTTGAATAGCCAATGATACTATTTCTCTTGCTTTTTTATCAGCCTCTTCTTTAGCCTGTTGTTCCAAATCTTTGATCAAAACAGCAGTTTCATGTTTTACTTCAGCCTCTACGCTGCTTAATAACTCTTTCTTCGCTTCATCTGCAGTCAAACCTGAAATACGTTCTAATTCGCCGGTTTGTTTATCAAAAAGCTGGTCTACCTTTTCTTGACTGACTCGCAATTTATTTTCCTGAACACTGAGATGTTCTTCTTTTTTCTCATACGATTCAAGTTTTTTGTCAAGATTTTCTTCTTTTTGGAGCAACCTGCGTTCCAAACGCTGCAATTCAGAACGGCGCTCTTTATTTTCACGCTCAACTTCAGAACGCAGACGATGTATTTCTTCTTTTGCTTCCAGCAGTGTTTCTTTCTTTTTTGCTTCGCCGGTTCTTTCGGCTTCTTGAACGATGCGTGCAGCGGTTTCTTCAGCAGTAGCAATCTTACCTTCGGCAATATTCTTACGTACTAAATAACCGGCAATACCTCCAACAAGTCCCATCCCGACGGATATTCCGATTATTTCAAAAATAATCTTCACCTCCAAGTTTTATTTTTAGAAAAACAAATGAGGCAACATCAAAATCCATGTCGCCTCGTGAATAACATAAATAAACATTAACACGATTGGATAG
Organism: Acidaminococcaceae bacterium; assembly: GCA_051653445.1. Taxonomy (GTDB): domain Bacteria; phylum Bacillota; class Negativicutes; order Acidaminococcales; family Acidaminococcaceae; genus RZYP01. The sequence continues at coordinate 4,943 of JBOFWD010000035.1, forward strand.
CTTAATTCTATCTGCTTTTGCAAGAAGTGTCAAGATAAACTACTCTGCAAAGTCGCAGCCCAACCTGTTCAATGCTTTTCTTATTATATTGCCATTAAATCCTTTTGCCATTAATGCTCTGGACATTTTTGCCAAAACATCTGCTTGCTTCAAATCGTACTTTTTATTGTTCTTCTTTTGCCAATTTCTTGCAGCCTCAATTGCTCGTGCTAATTCCATATCTTCAGAAAAATCCAGAAGAATACTATTGGCGAATTCATCCTTCACATTCTTTTTTTTAAACTCCATTCGCAAATGGTTGGCTCCATAAAACTTTTTAGACAGCCATGCAGAATAAACCTTATGTGCATATCTTGAATCATCAATAAGATTATAGTCCTTTAACTTAACCAAAACCGCATCGATAATTTCCGGTTGGCAAGCATGCTGCATCAAAACCTGCTTTAATTCATTTTCACTGAAATCACGATAAGAAAGTCTGGTCAGTGCATAGTCATAAGCCTGCTCCCAACTAGTTATTGGTTTCACTGTTCTCCGCAGCATTTTCGCCACTACCTTCTTCGGACGCCGGTTTTGAAACTGCCACAGCGCGTATCTTTTCATCAAGTTCTTTAGCCATCTGAGTATTATTTCTCAAAAGTTCTTTAACGTTTTCCTTACCTTGGCCAAGTCGTTCATCGCCATAGGAATACCAAGCGCCGCTCTTGTTAATAATGCCATATTCAACGCCTAAATCAACCAGACAGCCTTCCAATGAGATGCCTTCACCATACATA
>JBOFWD010000036.1:0-2050 GCA_051653445.1 Acidaminococcaceae bacterium
GAAGTGCCGCCACTTCTGCTTTGTAACCGCAGCGTATGAAAGTTACCTTTAAACTCATCTTTTTCATCCACCTTTAATGTAAAGGTGCTGCCAGCAGCTGAACCTTCCGGCAAAAAGGCCGAATCCCAAGTAATACCAAAAGGACAAGCATTGCTGGTTCCACTGACAGCCATGATTTTTGCAGCCGAAGTTGTTGAAATATTAGCATTGTTTTTTTGTAATACTCTTGCCAAATACAAACTTACATTTCGGTTAGCCGTAACGAATACTTTCATATCATCTGTATCTACCCATGCATGAACGAAATCCCCTGTTTTGCCATTTTGAAGAGCATAACTCTCCGCTACAGATTCAACCTGAGACTGATTGAAAAAATATTCCTGAGCTCCAGCTAAAGCACCTGCATCCGTCATATTCTCCAACTGGCTGTGATTTATATACATGACACCAACATCTGTTGCCAAAGCAGCCATCCCAACCAATGCGACCATCATCGCGGCTACAGTGGCTGTAACAAAACCTTTTTTTGACTTCAGTGCGCTTTGCATTTTTTTCATATATATCACCACCTATTCAACACGCATAATAGTCTGAGAGCTAATAGGCAAAGGATTTGTAAGCATTGTATTTACAAGCGGAGTTATAATGTCAATGCTGTATGTTACGGTTACCGTGACAGAATCTCCTCTTACCCTTACAGCCGGAGTCGTGGTAATAGTCATTTTTGCCGGATCAAAAGTTGGCGCAGCATTTGTTACCGCTAAAACAACGTCAGCATCGTCAGCTCTCATAGCAGCCACCCTTGCACCTTCTCTCGATGCTTGTGTCGCAACCAAATAACTGTTTAGGACTCTGGCAAAGTCCGTCATGCCGAATATAAGCGCAATGAGGACGGGCAAAATTATTGCCATCTCGACCAAAGCCTGACCCTTCTTATTTTTTATAAGCTTAATCATTTTGCCACCTCCTGGCAAAACATGCCTTTTATACAAATCTTTTTTAAAAAGGGGGCTTCCGGAGTACGGAAGCCCCCTTTAAGGACGTTATTAATTTAGTCTATTTACTTTTAAAAATTAATCAAGTCAAAGCATCAATAATCTGTTGGAATACGCCGGTAATAGTCGTTCCCATCGTAGTCATAACAAGTATTGCTGCGATAGAAATCAAAACCAAAATCAAAGCATACTCCGCTAATCCTTGGCCTTTTTCTCCTTTTAACAAGATCTGAATTCTTTCTAGATTTGTCAACATGACCCGCGCCCCCTCATTTGTATTTCTTTAATAGTAAATATTATGTACTTCCTTACTCTACTTATAACATAGCCAAAAGGTAGTGTCAAGAATTTTCTGAATAATCAGTAATAGCTTCTTCTTCTGTGGACAGCTATACACTGAAGCATCGAGAGAGTTTTTCTTCCAAAAGGAATCATTATTTAAACTTTTATATCCACAATTCTCCTAATGAGCATAATTCCGAACAATTCATTCAAAACAGCTGCCACCAACATAAATTGACCTAATGGTTGCGTGAATAATGGTTCAATGTACATTGGATTAAGCATATAAATTACAGCCGCCATTGCAAACGGCAAAAGACAGATTATGGCTCCTGATAAACGCCCCTGTGCAGTAAGCGTACGTATATGTCCGGTAATCCTGACACGTTCATGAATCGTATCAGCAATATTATCAAGTATTTCTGTCAGGTTACCACCTATCTGACGCTGAATTAACACAGCAGTAACAACCAAATCCAAGTCAACGCTGTTAATGCGTTCAGCCATATGATTCATAGCTTCATCCGTTGTCACACCTAGATTAATTTCACGCAGTACCCTATAAAACTCTTCCGAAATCGGAGGCTGCATTTCCCGGCTTACCATTTCAATAGCTTGCATAAAACTATATCCTGATCTGAGAGAGCTGGATATTAATACCAACGCATCAGCAATCTGGTCATTGAATTTCTTTCTCCGTTTAGAAATTTTTGTATTAACTATCAATATTGGTATCAAATACCCAATCGGAAGTCCAATTAACCCTGTCGTTA
>JBOFWD010000037.1:0-3894 GCA_051653445.1 Acidaminococcaceae bacterium
AGGATGCCATTCAAATCATTAAATCATATCGTTATAATTTGTTAGGAATAATTTCTGATGTGCGCTTTCCAAAGGACGGCGTTCTAAATAAAACAGCAGGATTTGAACTTGCTCAGCAAGTAAAAAAAATGATTAACGATCTTCCGTTTTTGCTGCAGTCTGAAGATGAGGAAAATGAAGGGCTTGCTCGGAAAATGAAAATCGATTTTTTAAGCAAAACGTCGCAGAGTCTTCTTCACAATTTGCGCAGTTATATTTTGGGAAGCTATGGGTTCGGAGCATTTGTTTTCAAGTACCCTGATGGACGTACGATTAATGAGGCTAATGACATTACTGCGTTGGAAAGTGCAGTCAGAGATTTGCCGGCGGAAAGCTTGCGGTATCATGCCGCTAATAATGATTTTTCACGCTGGTTTCGTGCCCGTGCCGAGTTTGAAGTCGCAGAGAAGTTGAGATTCTTGGATGCAACAAAAATTAGCAGCATCTCTGATATGCGAAAGTATATTCTTGACGTTCTTAGCGATTATTTTAAAAAATATCAGACAGGTTCCATTTTGAACTTTGAGGGTTTGGCAAAGAAAGATATGGAAAATGCTTTTATTAAGCTTGGCAAAGGTTCTTTGGGTGGAAAAGCACGTGGTGTAGCTTTTATGAATGCTATGATATCCAAGGCTCATTTGGCTGATAAATACGAAGAAATCTCGGTAAAGGTTCCACGTTCGTTTGTTATAGGCAGCGATGTTTTTGAAAAATTCATTGAGCAGAATGGACTGTATTCGTTTATCAGTCACAGACCTACAGAGAGTGAGGTTGCCAAAAAGTTTTTGGAATCAGAATTACCGGAAGATATCCAAGACAATCTTCGAATTCTTACTTTATACATAAAGTGTCCGCTTGCTGTTCGGTCTTCAAGCATTCTTGAGGATTCAAGGATACTGCCTTTTGCAGGTATTTACAAAACATATTTTGTTCCTAATAGCCATGAGAACAATGAAGTGTGTTTTAAGCAACTTTCAGATGCAGTTAAACTTGTATATGCCTCTGTGTTTTATGAAGCCCCTGTAAGGTATGCGCAAAATGCTGATATAAGGATAGAAGAAGAAAAAATGGCAGTACTTATACAGGAACTAGTTGGCGAAAATTATGGCGAAAATTTTTATCCTGCCATATCGGGAGTAGCACAATCATATAACTTCTACCCTTATTACCCAATGAAACCGGAAGATGGTACGGTGAGTCTTGCACTCGGTTTTGGCAAAACAATTGTGGAAGGTGAGAGAGCATTCAGGTTTTCACCTGCATATCCTAAATTGAATCCCTTGGTTTCCAGCCCTCAAGAACAAATAAGTAAGGCGCAGAATTTATTTTATGCAGTTAATCTGCAACAAACTGCCAATTTGACTTTGAAGGCTGATGAAGGCTGCGTTTATAAAAAAATGCCGGTTACGCAGGCCTATCAAGATGGTGCGTTGGAATATACCGGCAGTACATATTCATCTGAAAATGATTGTATATATGACAATGTAAACCATGAAGGCTTAAAGCTAGTTACTTTTGCCCCCATTCTCAAGTACGGAAGATTACCATTAACCCAGATCGTTCACGAATTAATGATTATGGGAAAGAAAGCTTTTGGCTCGGACGTTGAAATAGAATTTGCTGTTAATATTCCCAGAGATAATAATAAACCCAAAGAATTTAATTTTTTGCAAATAAGGCCAATTGTTGTAGGACGAGAATCTCATCAGGTAAATCTGGAAGAAAGAAACAATATGTGGTGTTATAGCCAACATACTATTGGCAACGGTTATTATGATAACATCAGAGATATTATTTACGTTGATCCAGAAAAATTCGATCTTAAAGATAGTTTGCAGATAGCCAGAGAGATTGGCGCACTCAATAGAATGCTGGCTGAGGAAGGAAGGCGCTGCATCTTAATTGGGTTTGGAAGAATAGGCACATCTGACAGGTGGCTTGGCATACCGCTTTCTTGGGAACAAATGTCGCAATCACTGATTATAGTGGAAGTAGAACGCTATGAGCTTAGGCCGGAACCTTCTTTAGGAAGTCATTTTTTTCATAATTTGACAGCTACAGGAATGGGATACTTTCATGTGCCATTTGCTGATGAGCATGGGACAATTGACTGGAAGTGGCTGAAAGATCAGCCAGTCTTTGCGCAAACAGAATATGTCAGACTTATAAGAAGGGAGGAACCGTTTAAAGTTAAAATTGACGGCAGAAAATTTCAGGGTGTTATTTATAAGTAGGAGTAATTAAACTAAGTTTTCTGATATTTATGCTCAACTTTTTTCGTATACAAGATACATGGCAAGATGTATAATGAGGGTGGAACAAAGTATTAGAAAACTGCCGTCAGAAACAAAAAAAATGGGAGGGTTGTTCAATGACAACAAGTGCTCAGAAGTATTGTGATGAACTCTATAAAAGAGTGGTAGAAAGAAATGCTAATGAACCAGAGTTCCATCAAACCGTCAAGGAAGTACTTAATTCTTTGGTCCCGGTTTTGGAGAAAAACCCGGAATACATCGACCTTGGTATCATGGAACGTATAGTTGAACCTGAGAGACAGATAATTTTCAGAGTACCGTGGGTTGACGATGCCGGTAAGGTAAGAGTAAACCGTGGTTTCCGTGTTCAGTTTAACAGCGCTATAGGACCTTATAAGGGTGGGTTGCGCTTCCATCCTTCTGTAAATCTAAGCATTATTAAATTTCTTGGTTTTGAACAGACTTTTAAAAATTCATTGACAAGTCTGCCTATGGGTGGCGGTAAAGGCGGTTCTGATTTTGACCCCAGGGGGAAATCAGATGCTGAGGTAATGCGTTTTTGCCAAAGTTTTATGACAGAATTATATAGGCACATTGGACCTAATGTTGACGTCCCTGCTGGTGATCTTGGTGTTGGCGGCCGGGAGGTTGGTTATCTTTTTGGTCAATTCAAAAGAATAAGGGGAGCATATGAAAACGGCGTCATTACCGGCAAAGGATTGTCATTTGGTGGTAGTTTGACTCGTCCGGAAGCTACTGGTTTCGGTATTGCTTATTTCTGCCAGGAAATGCTGAAATCGAAAGGTACATCCTTTAAAGGAAAAACTGTTGCGGTCTCTGGCTTTGGCAATGTTTCCTGGGGAACAGTTAAGAAAGTAACGGAATTGGGCGGCAAAGTAGTTACACTTTCAGGACCCGATGGTTATGTATATGATGAAAATGGTGTTAACGGTGAAAAAATTGATTATATGCTTGAAATGAGGGCATCCGGACGCGATCGCGTGGAAGATTATGCTGATCGCTTTGGGGCGAAATTCTATCCTGGCGAAAAACCATGGGGATGTAAAGTCGATATAGTTATTCCGTGTGCTACTCAAAACGAAATTCTTATTGAAGATGCCAAACAAATAGTTGCCAGTGGTATAAAGTTTGTCTGCGAAGGCTCAAATATGCCTAGCACAAATGAAGCAATTGACTATATGCTGGCAAATGGTGTTTATCTTGGACCTTCAAAAGCTGCTAATGCTGGCGGCGTTTCCGTTTCGGGTCTTGAAATGACTCAGAACAGTATGAGATTGGCATGGTCATTTGAAGAAGTTGATGAAAAACTGAAAAGCATCATGCTTAATATTTATAAAAATTCAAGTGCGGCGGCAGAAAAGTATGGGCATAAAGACAATTTAGTAATTGGCGCCAATATAGCAGGATTTATTAAGGTAGCAGAAGCAATGAAAGCACAGGGAATTGTTTAAATATTATTGTTTAAGTAAAAATAAAGAGTCGGGGATAGTTCAAAAACTATCCACGACTCTTTATTTTCATAAAAATTATATAAGCAGGTATTTAAATTTTCAAGTTTGAGGAATATAATGCTAAATAA
>JBOFWD010000038.1:0-11894 GCA_051653445.1 Acidaminococcaceae bacterium
AAACACAAAAACGACCATAAATGATTTTTCTTCAACTCCCTGCAGGGAGTATTTTTTTTGCTGTCAGGAATCCTGCGCCAACTGCAGTGAATGACGCATTATTTCTTTTATGTTTTCAGGCAAGGACATATTAGTCCGGAATTCTACATACCCTTCATTCGGCGTCGCACCATAAACAGCCAGATAGTCGAGCGGTCTGTAGCCGAAAAGTTCTAAGCCACCGGCAGCAGACCGGTATAATGCCTGATGAAAATCAACTGTTATTTCATTGCCATTGATTGCCATTTTCAACCCCTGCCCAGGATTAACATCCCCTAACAGCTTGGCAGCCAGGGAAAGGCTAATACGGGAAAAAATCCAGGACAACAAGGGCCTTTCGGGAAGATTCTTACTCACAACCTTAAGAGTAACCACAGAATGATCTTTATCATGTTCAAACTTTTCTACCTGACAAAGCATTTCTATCTTACCGGATTTTGCTGTTACAGCAGTAATTTTGAGCTGCTGGTTTGCCATTGACTCTATTTTAAGTTCCTTTACCAGTTCACTGTCGGCTATAGCCTTTGTCAAAGTGTCATTAATTGCCTCATCGGGCACAGCGACTTTACCTTCCTGCAGCTGGCTGAAAGTCTGGAGGTTCCAGGTATCTTTCACCACGCTAAGACTGTCAGATAAATCGAGTACGGAGCTTTCAGCGCTCCAGCTCATGACCGCATCTGTTAAGGCTGCCGGCAATGTTACTGCAGGCATATCCATTTTGTATCACCTCTTTATTTTGATTTATTTATTATACGCCTATTTTCCTTTCGCTGCCACAAAGATAAAGCCCTCGCAAATTTTGCGAGGGCTCATTTCTTTTCGTAGCAACTTTTTATTTTTTGCTATAATATTCGGCAACTTTGGCAAAGGCCTTAGCACTCGCCAGAATGGTAGCCTCAATATCATCGTCACTATGTGCGGCTGACATAAAACCTGCTTCAAACTGCGACGGAGCGAGATAAATACCCTCCTCAAGCATTGCATGAAAATAAGTATTAAAAGCACCGACATCGGACCTTTTAGCACTTTCATAATCATAAACAGGCTCTTCGCTGAAAAAGATGCACATCATTGATCCCAGACTATGATACTGCAGCTTGAGACCATATTTTTCAGCCTGCGACTTGATACCGGAACTTAAAGCCTGCACTTTCGCACCTAGCTTCGGATAAAAATCCTGATTGGCACCAATCAGCTTCAACGTAGTAATACCGGCCGTCATAGCCAAGGGATTGCCGCTCAACGTACCCGCCTGATAAACTGGACCGGCCGGTGCGACATGCTCCATAATATCCCTGCGCCCGCCATAAGCACCTACCGGCAGGCCGCCGCCGATTACTTTGCCGAGGCAAGTCAGATCAGGCTTAATGCCAAAAACAGACTGCGCGCCGCCATAGGCAACGCGGAAACCGGACATAACCTCATCAAAAATCAGAAGAGCACCGTATTGCTCAGTCAACTCCCTGACTTTTTCCAAATAACCTGCTTTAGGCAGAACCATACCCATATTTCCAGGCACAGGTTCTATAATAACAGCAGCTATTTCTTCACCCATCCGTTGGAAAACTTCTGCCAACTGTTCAGCATCGTTATATTCAACAGTAATCGTACCGTCGGCAACACTTGCCGGCACACCTGGACTGTCAGGGACACCGAAAGTAGTAGCACCTGAGCCGGCTTTTACCAGAAGACTGTCATGATGTCCGTGATAGCAACCGGCAAATTTAACGATTTTATTGCGCTTGGTATAAGCTCTCGCCAGACGCAGCACACTCATCGTCGCCTCTGTACCGGAATTGACCATTCTCACCATCTCAATGGAAGGCACTGCTTGAGTAACAAGCTCTGCCAATTCTGTTTCGAGCAAAGTCGGCGCACCATAACTGGTACCGGCTAATATCGCCTTTTGCAGAGCTTCAGTCACGCTCGGATGTGCATGCCCGAGGATCATCGGCCCCCAGGATTCCACATAATCTATATATTCATTGCCGTCGATATCATAAAGACGGCTGCCGCTTGCCTTGGCAATAAAAGGCGGCGTGCCTCCCGCGCTGCGGAACGACCGAACCGGGCTGTTCACGCCGCCGGGAATAAACTTTTTAGCTTCGGCAAAAGCTGCTGCTGATTTTTCCAGATTCAATGTCATAGCTTTTCTGTACTCCTTCAACCTTCAAATTTATAAAATATTACTTCTCCTGCAGCCAACGTGCGGCTTCCAACGCATGATAGGTAATAATGATGTCTGCACCTGCACGCTTCATGCCCAGCAGTGTTTCCAGCACGATGCGTTTTTCATCGATCCAGCCGTTGGCGGCCGCTGCTTTGACCATGGCGTATTCACCGCTGACATTGTAGACTGCCAGAGGCAAGTCAAAATTATCACGAATCTGACGAACCACATCCAGATAAGCGAGTGCAGGCTTCACCATCAGCATATCAGCACCTTCTGCGACATCCAACGCAGCTTCCCTTATTGCTTCACGCACGTTGGCGGGATCCATCTGGTAGGAGCGGCGATCGCCAAACTGCGGGGCAGAATCAGCAGCTTCCCTGAAAGGACCGTAATAGGCAGATGCATATTTGACCGAATAGGACATAATGCCCACATCCTGAAAACCGTGTTCATCCAACTTTTCCCGAATAGCCAGTACGCGGCCATCCATCATATCAGAAGGAGCAACCATATCTGCTCCTGCTTCAGCATGACTGAGCGCAGTCTGTGCCAAATGCGGCAGCGTAGAATCATTATCTATTTTTTCGCCTTTCAACATCCCGCAATGACCATGGCTGGTATACTGGCAAAGACAAACATCGCTGATAACAACCAGTTCCGGCAAAGCTTTCTTAAGCTGGCGAATCGCTTCCTGCACAGGGCTCGTTGCATCCCAGGCACTTGATCCTTTTTCATCCTTATACTCAGGCAGTCCAAATACAATGACAGCCGGTATACCTGCTTCATACGCTTCTTCGGCAAGCTTCACAGCCATATCCGGAGAAAGATGATATATGCCGGGTAAGGAAGCGATTTCTTCCTTAATGCCCTGCCCGGGAACTACAAACAGTGGAAAAACAAAATCTTCTGCAGACAATTCGGTTTCACGCACCAGCGTACGTACACCGGCCGATACCCGCAGGCGTCGGGGGCGAATAAATGGTGTTGTCATTTTTCTTCCTCCCCATACAATTTTCTGATGGCTTTAACTAAGCCTGTAATAGTATATTCATCGGCTTTAACATCCGTCTTGATATTATATTCTTCGCAGGTCTCAGCCGTAATCGGCCCTATGCAGGCTACCTTAGCATTTTTGAGCAAATTCAATGCATCGTCGCCCAACAACTGTAAAAGATTGGTAACAGTGGAAGAACTGGTAAATGTTACAACATCAATCCCACCGGACTGCAGCTGTTCTCTCACCATGTCACGATCTACAGTACCTGTTACTGTGCGATAAACAGGTACAACATTAACGCTGGCACCCATCTCGCGCAATTTTTCCGGCAACACGTCTCTGGCTTCTAAAGCACGCGCCAGCAATACCTTCATTCCCGGCTGAATTTCGCCTTGCAGGGCATCTACAATGCCTTCCGCACGAAATTCCGGCGGTACGATATCCGCTTTTATGCCGTAGTTTTTCAATTTGGCCGCAGTCTGCGAACCGATTGCAGCCACTTTGGCATTGACGAGCGCACGACTGTCATAACCTTCGGAATCAAGACGCTCAAAGAATCTTTCGACACCATTGGCGCTGGTAAAAATAACCCAATTGTACTGAGCAATTTTATTAATGGCTTCATCCAGCGGCTGATAGCTTTCCGGTTCTACAATCTTGATAGCCGGTGCTTCTATGCAGCGTGCCCCCAGTCTTTCCAGTTCGTTGGTTAAAACACTTGCTTGCTCCCTGGCCCTTGTTACCAATACGGTTTTACCGAATAGCGGCTTAGTATCAAACCATGCCAATTGCTGACGCAAAGCAGCTACTTCGCCTACCAGGAAGATAGCCGGCGGTTTTAAGCCTTGCTCTGCTACATCCTGCGCAGCGCTGCCAACCGTCGTTTCCAGCACACGCTGTTCCGGCTTCGTGCCCCAGCGAATAACAGCTGCCGGTGTCGCTGCCGGCCGACCATTCTCAATAAGCTTCGCTGTTATGTGCGGAAGATTTTCCACACCCATCAGAAAAACAAGCGTATCTACGCCTGTCGCCAATTTATCCCATTTAATCGTTGATTCGCTTTTAGTCGGATCTTCGTGCCCTGTTACAACAGCAAACGAAGTCGCTATGCCCCTGTGAGTTACAGGAATTCCAGCATAAGCCGGCACAGAAATAGCTGAAGTTATACCTGGCACTACTTCAAAAGGAATACCATTTTCAACCAATTTAAGTGCTTCCTCGCCGCCGCGTCCAAAGACAAACGGGTCGCCGCCCTTCAGACGTACGACAACTTTGCCCTCCTTGGCCTTATCGACAAGCACCTGATTGATTTCTTCCTGGCGCATCGTGTGTTTGTTGGAAGCCTTACCGACATAAATCATTTCAGCATCCGGACGGGCAGCCGCAAGCAAGCGCTCATCGGCCAGCCTGTCATACACAATAGTATCTGCGATCTGAATATATTCATGTCCCTTCAAACTGATGAGCTTATAATCACCGGGGCCTGCTCCTACTAGATAAACGATTCCTGGCATAATTTTCCTCCTAATATCTGCTCTGCTTAAGACCCGCAAGGGTTGCAGCGTATTTATTTGCTAATTTAAATTATCAATGCTCGCTGAGTTCCGCCAAAATTTCTTTACCGCCGGCTGCCAGCATTTGTTGAGCCAGCTTTACGCCCAGTTCCTCAGCCTCAGAACAGTTGCCTGCAATTTGTGCACGCACTTCGCCGGTGCCGTCTATTCTCAAAATCGTTGCTTCCAGCAGTAATCGATCGCCGCTTAACGTTCCGTAAACACCGACAGGGACCTGGCAGCCGCCTTCTACCTCTCGTAGATAAGCGCGTTCAGCAGTCACAGACGCAATCGTTTCCCGGTCATTCAAAAACGCCAGTAATGAGAGCACTTCAGGATCGTCCATTCTGGTTTCAATCGCCAAAGCACCTTGACCGACTGCAGGCAAACAAATTGCCGCTGGTAAAAGCTGTGTTATATATTTTTCAAGGCCCAAGCGTTTAAGGCCCGCTGACGCAAGAATGATGGCATCCATTTCCTGATTTTCCAGTTTTTTAATCCGCGTATCAAGATTACCCCGCAGATCAACGGTCTTTAAGTCAGGACGATATTTAAGCAGCTGCGCTCTTCTTCTCAGGCTGGAAGTACCGATCGTTGCTCCCTGCGGCAATTCATCAAGAGAAGCATATCGCAGGCTAACGAAAGCGTCACACGCATCAGCGCGAGTAGTAATCGCCGCCAGCACCAGGCCTTCCGGCAATTCGGTAGGCATATCCTTCAGGCTATGCACAGCCAGATCAATTTCACCGCTCAACATCGCGTTTTCTAGTTCCTTAGTGAATAAGCCCTTACCGCCTATTTTAGCCAGCGGTACATCAAGGATTCTGTCGCCTGTCGTAACGATTTTTTTCAAGGTTACTTCAATAGCGGGATATCTTTCACGAATAAGGCCGGCAATGTGCTCTGCCTGCCACAAGGCAAGCTTACTGCCGCGCGTACCGATAACAATACTGTTTTTCATTATTATTGCTCTCCTCTATTGCATTAAGTTTGAATAAACTACAGATGGCCTCAACATAAAAGTGTTCCTTATTGGTTCCTGTTACTTCATTCATTCTGATCATGGGATCACGCATAAGCTTGCGAACAATCATCTTTGACATATTTTCCATGATTTTTCTTTCTTCAGGCGAGATATCCGGCAATTTCGCTAACGCTCGTTTCACTTCACGCAGCCGCATTTGTTCCGCCTTGTCACGCAAATTAGCCAATACCGGCTGATAGGAAAGATAGCGGAATTTTTCTACCAGTTCTGCCCGCTCGGCGTCAATTATCTTTTCTGCTGCCAATGCTTCTTTTTTCCTTAGTTTAATGTTTGTCGCAACAACCGCTTCCAGATCATCGATGTTATACAAAGTAACGCCCTTGATTTCACCAACCTCAGGTTCCACGTCCCTAGGCACAGCGATATCTATAAAAATAAGCGGTCTTCCCTCTCTTTGCTGCATCAGCCTTGCAACATCCATAGTGTGGATCATATAATGGGGCGCGCCCGTAGATGTAATCACTATATCTGCTTTATGCGCAGCTTCTATATAATGTTCAAAATGAACAGCAATACCATTGAATTTTTTGGCAAGTTCCACAGCCCTACTATAATTTCGGTTAGAAACAAAGACCGTTTTGACCCCATTGGCGACAAGATGTCTGGAGGTAAGCTCACTCATCTGGCCTGCGCCGACGAGCAATACATTGGACTCCGTCAATTCCCCAAAAGCATTCTTTGCCATTTCTACAGCCGCATAGCTTACCGATACCGCACTGTAAGCAATATGAGTCACAGTACGCACCTTTTTACCAACCGCAATAGCTTTGTGAAACAAAGTATTAAGCACAGTGCTGGTCGTATTAACATCTCGAGCCAGAGAATAGGCACGCTTAACCTGACTTAAGATCTGCCCCTCTCCTATTATCAGAGAATCCAGGCTGGAGGCGACCCTAAACAGATGATTGATGCAATCTTCCCCTGTAAAGAAAAACAAATACTTGCCCGCGTCCGGCTGGTTAACTGCCATCTTCTGCAGAAACCGCCGCATAACAGGCAATGCCGTATCCGCATCTTCAACAACAGCATACAACTCCGTACGATTGCAGGTAGAAAGCAGAACACACTCGCTGAACTCTTCAAATCTCCGCAGACATTTCAGCGCTTTTTTAACTTGCTCTTCAGAAAAAGAAAAACATTCACGCACCTCAACCGGCGCGGTTTTATGATTTAATCCCAATACAACTAGTTGCATGACAGATCCTTGCCTCCGCCTCTTCTATCTTGCCCTGCCTTAATAAAGCAAGCACATCTTCATCTATTGTTTCGCGCCAAAAAAGTTCTCGTTCTTTTGACGTCGCCAGTTTTTGTTTAAGTTCCCTGCGAATTTTGTCAATTATATCAAGGTACAAGCCATATTCCTCGCCGTACCGCTTTGACAGTTCCTGCCTCAGCTTTTTGGCCATAGCGGGACTTTTGCCCCCTGTAGAAACCGTCAGCAGTAAATCGCCATGTTTTACTTGCGCCGGCACCGAGAAGTTGCCGAGCTCGGGAGCATCTGCTACGTTGACTAAAATACCGATTTGTTCTGCCTCTGCCGCGGCAAGCCGATTGACCTCCGCGTTGTCAGTTGCACATATCACCATATAAAATCCTGTTAAATCGCCTTTTTTATAGGGACGCTCTACATTGCTTATCTGTTTTTCCTGCACCATTTTATTCAATTCAGGCGTCAATTCCGGGCTGATTACCGTTACCGCTGCGCCGGCATTGACAAGTGAAATTACTTTTCTCTCAGCAACAGCACCTCCGCCAATAACAGCACAATCTTTATCGGCAATTCTTAAATTTATTGGATAAAAAAGCATAATCTGCACCTTATTTCTTCCATTAATATTCTCTCCATCGCCCTCGCCCGGGGAATAAAAAATCCCCGCAAATATTGCGGAGAAGAATAAAGACAAAAGTGCTACCATTGTGGGTCACCTTTGCGCCACCCTCCCCATCTCTCGTAGGTTGAACGGTGATTAAAAACAGGCAGTTCTCCTGACTCTGACTCATCGTTCTCCCAAACCTTCCCAAGAATTCTCTTAGTGGCATTTCATGGGGTAGCTCCTCATTACAGTGGCGGGACCGCGCCGGGCTTACACCAGCTTATCTATTAAGACCAAGGTCACCTATTTTCATCATATGAAATTGTCAAACATATTTTAATGCCTATTATTATACTATATGTAAGCAAGTTTGGCAAAAATTTAAAATTGTGGCAGGCAGGAAAAAACCTGACAATTGTCGAATTCGTTCATTTGTTTTACTTATAATGTCTTTGTTGAGAAAGCAGATGAAAAAATGTGGCAGCAAGCTGTAAATGATTACTCGAAGGAAAACGAAACACTGGCTTTTCAAAAACACTGCATCCAAAATAACAAGTACAGATTTCTGAAAAACATCTCCTTACTTGCAGTTATTATGTTTGCCTGCACCTTACTCTCCGTAATTTTAAAAAACATCGGCAATATAGAATCCAATATTGTAATGATTTATCTGCTGGGCGTTATCATTTTTTCATACCTAGCCAGTGGCTATGTCTATAATTTTTTATCCTCACTTTCAGGCGTACTTTTGTATAATTTTTTCTTCACTGAACCTTATTATACGCTTGAAGTGTATAAACACGACTACCTGATAACCTTTTTAATTATGTTTGGAGTCGGTTTTTTCACCAGCGCGCTGACCATGAAAATTAAATGGGAAACTTTCCTGGCCGAAGAGAGAGAGCTGCGCATAAAAGCACTTTACTCCATCAGCAAAAAATTGTTAGGCGTAAAAAACAGTGACAACCTAGCCGAAATATCGGCACAAGAAATTGCCAAGCAATTTTCTGCGGATGTGCTAATTCAATTTTTGGACGCAAATAATAACTTTCGCAACAGATACGTCGCCGGTAATGATTTGTTTGTCGATGACAAAGAGCGGATCGCCTGTTTGGAAGCATGCCAATCCGGGGTTCCCTGCGGTTTTGGCACAAGCCTGTTTCCTAAAGCCCAGGGTTATTATTTGCCCATTATCGGGCAGAGCGGCGTGCTCGGTATCATCGGTATCATTTTCCCTAACACACTGCTATTCACCAGTCTTCAGACGGAATTTCTGGAAACAATCGCTTCACAAATTGCAGCTGTTCTGGAACGTGAGAAAATCTATGAACAACAGGCAGAAACGCAAATGCAGGTGCAATGTGAACGTTTGCGCGCAGATATGTTCAGAACGATTTCCCACGACCTCCGCACGCCGCTGACAAACATTATCGGTTCAGCCAATACGGTTACCGATAATTACAATACTATCAGCGACAAACTTAAGCTGGAATTTTTGCATAACATTTATGAAGACGCCTGCTGGCTGAATGAAATGGTAGAAAACATATTGCATATAACACGGTTTGACGAAGGCCGCATTAAATTAAATATCGAAGAAGAAGCCGCTGAAGAAATCCTTGCCGAAGCCATTGGGCATGTGAAAAAGCACTCTCACAATCATCAGATCGGCACAAATATTCCCCCTAACCTTATTTTATTGGAAGCGGACGGCGTGTTGTTGACTCGGGTATTGGTCAACCTGCTGGAAAATGCAATTAATTATACTCCTGAAGGCAGTGCCATCTCCGTCAGTCTTCGTAAAAATGGGGAAAATGTTTTATTTGAAGTAAGCGACAATGGCCCAGGAATACCAGAGGAAGTTTTGCCGCGCATCTTTGAGCGATTCTATTCTCATCCTGCCAGAGGGTATGGCGGACGCCGAGGCACAGGACTTGGCCTTCCGCTCTGCAAATCAATTGTCGAAGCGCACGGCGGGGAAATCAAAGTTGCTAATATACAGCCGCATGGAACCAGCGTTCAGTTCTGGATTCCCAGCAAGGAGGAGCAAAAAAATGCAGCACTTAATCCTGATAGCAGACGATGAAAAATCTATCCGAAATTTTTTAAAAGTATCATTGGAAACCCAAGGTTATAAATGCATCGAAGCTGACTGTGGCGCAAACACACTCATGTTAGCTGCTTCATATAACCCTGAAGTTCTGATTTTAGATTTGGGTTTACCCGATATAGATGGCGTTGAAGTAATAAAAAAACTCCGCAAGATATCAATGCTGCCTATCATTATCGTATCCGCGCGTGGGCATGATCGCGAAAAAGTGGAAGCCCTTGACGCCGGAGCCGATGACTATCTGACCAAGCCGTTCAGCGTTCCCGAACTTCTCGCGCGCATTCGCGTCATTCTGAGGCGCCCTGCACTTGACAATACCGCTCTTGATCAAAAAAATTCTGAATTCAGGATTGGCAGCCTGCATGTCGATGACAACAAAAGGCGTGTTTGGCTCAGCAATGAAGAAATTCACCTCACACCTAACGAATACAAAGTGCTGGCCCTTTTATTAAAACATCAGGGCAAAGTACTCACGCATAAATTCATCATCGAAAATATCTGGGGAGACATGATGGACGAGGATACGCAATCCTTAAGAGTATGCATGGGCAATCTCAGGCGAAAATTAAAAGAGAACCCTGCCGACCCACGCTACATTATTACAGAAATAGGCGTTGGCTATCGGTTGGCAGACGAATAAACCACTCTCTAAAATAAAGCAAACCTAGAAAGGCTATAGTACCAAGAAATGGTACTATAGCCTTTCTTTTTCATCCTCACAAAAAACTTATACCGGCAAAACAAAGCCTCACAGGAAATTAATGTCGCCTCGGCTATACTTAATACGAAGGGAGTTGAATAAGAATATGTATAAACTTGATATTTCAGATAGCCAATTCAAAAAATGTATAACTGCCGCAATCTCAGAGCTGCGAAGCAGAAATTTAAAACCGGCATATGAAGAAATCGTTGAGGCTATGCACTTATATCCGGATGCACCACAACCCCACAATTTATTGGGCATCTGGTTTGAATTAAAAGGCAATGGCCTTATGGCTCGCCGCCACTATAGAGCTGCCTATTCTCTTGACCCAACTTTTCAGCCGGCTTGCAAAAACATAGAACGTATTTGTTCCTTTGAAAATTTCAATTCTTATGAATTTTATTTTGGCGATGAGCAAGAAAAATAAAGGCATTGTTTGCCTGATTGAAGGAGAGCTATTATGTACATCACTATTGTTGGCTGCGGGAGACTTGGCAGCACGCTGGCAGAAAACTTATCAACTGCCGGCTATGACATCGCGATTATTGACAGGAATGCTAAAAACCTGGAAATGCTGGGCAGTGGATTTAATGGGCTGCGCGTCAAAGGCGTGGAATTTGACAACGATATCCTTATTGAAGCCGGCATAAAAAATACTGCCTGCCTGATTGCGGCCACCCCTTTTGACAATATAAACATCACCGTAGCTTTGGTTGCTCAAAAAATTTTCCATGTTCCACGCACCATCGCCAAAATCAACGACCCGCAAAAAAAACATATTTATGATAGTCTGGGCATTGAGACTATCAATCCCATAGAATTAAGTGCATATATACTGAAAACAAGAATCGAGGAAAAACTCAAATGAAATCCATTATTATCGGCGGCGGCAAAATCGGTTCCAATCTTCTAAAGACTTTGAAAGAAAGGGGTTACGATGTAACCCTTATTGAAAAAGACGAAGAAACCTGCCGCAAAATAGCGAATGACATCGATGCCGAGATTATCTGCGGCGACGGCACTGACTTAGACGTACTGCATGATGCAGGCATCAATCGGGCAGACTTATTAGCTGCTGTAACAGGAAAAGATGAAGAAAACCTCGTTATCTGCCAGATCGCAAAAATAGAATTTCAGATAAAAAAATCCATCGCCAGAGTCAATAATCCGAAAAATATTACGATGTTCAAATCGCTTGATGTAGACCAAACCGTCTGCAGCACCGAAGTAATCGCAAATCTTATCGAATATGAGTTTGACAGGGACATCTGTAAGATTGTCCAAACCTTTGACTATGGCGCTATGGTTCTCATAGAAATTACAGTCAACGAAAATAATCGCTGGCTTGATTTCTTTATCAAAGATTTGAACTTGCCAGCCGAATGTGTCGTTGCCTCCATCATGCGTGATGCACAAATCCTTTATGCCCGCGGCGATACCCAGATCCTGCTTAACGACCG
>JBOFWD010000039.1:0-5110 GCA_051653445.1 Acidaminococcaceae bacterium
ATGGTTGATGATTATTTTTCACTCTTTGTATTAAACGGGATTGATGATAAAACCAGAACCACAGACATAAAAGCCAACTACTAAGCTGGGAGTGAAAGAAATAATGGAAAAAGATTCAGTAACACTAAAAGACGTTGAGGAAGCGGCGCAGCGTCTGGCGTCAGTTGTCCATAAGACTCCGCTTGAAAGCAACCATACTTTCAGCATGATTGCGGGGCATGAAGTCTTTCTGAAATTGGAAAATATGCAAAGGACGGGTTCCTTTAAAGTGCGTGGCGCCTCTAACTGCATTCAGATGCTTTCTGCGGAGAAAAAAGCTTGCGGCGTTATTACCGCATCTGCGGGCAATCATGCGCAGGGTGTAGCGCTTGGCGCGACTAAAGCAGGCATTAAGTCTACGATTGTCATGCCTGAAGGGGCTCCTCTTGCGAAAATAGAAGCGACCCGCGGCTATGGGGCCGAAGTGGTGTTGGCAGGCTCGGTTTATGATGAAGCTTATGCGGAAGCACTGAGAATACAGAAAGAAACAGGCGCGACTTTTGTGCATGCCTATGATAACCCGGCAGTGATTGCCGGACAAGGCACTATCGGTCTGGAAATTTTAGCACAATGTCCGGACATCAAGTCGATTGTCGTGCCTGTTGGCGGTGGCGGACTGCTTGCCGGTGTGGCCGTCGCAGTTAAGGCTGCTGCTCCGCATGTGAAGGTCTACGGCGTGCAGGCGACCGGAGCTCCGGCCATGTATCTTTCGAAGCACGCGGGCAAATGGGTGGAAACGTCGGAAGCTCATACGATAGCTGACGGTATTGCGGTTAAGCAGCCTGGCAAAACTACCTTCCAGTTGATACAGAAATATGTTGATGACATCGTCGTCGTCAAAGATGATGACATTGCGGCAACCATTTTGTTGTTGATGGAAAGGGCGAAAATGATTGCGGAAGGTGCCGGGGCTATTTCTTTAGCAGGCATTCTTCATGGCAACCTGCCGAATGTCGGTAAAACGGCAGCCGTCATTTCCGGCGGTAACATTGACGTTAATATGATTTCACGCGTGATTGAAAACGGTCTCGTGAAATCGGGTCGTCGCATCAAATTGGTAACGCATCTGACCGACAGACCAGGCGAGCTCTTGAAATTTATTTCACATATCAAGGAACACCGTGCAAACATTATCTTTATCCACCATGAGCATGCGGGCAGAAATCTGCCGATTGGACAAACGCTGGTGGAAATGGATCTGGAAACCCGTGACCATGCACATGGTGAGATAATCATTGCTGCCTTGCGCAGAGCTGGTTATCGCGTTGAACTTATTTAGTGATCAAAGATGGGAGAGACTTTTTTATGTCAAAAATGGTAGCAGTAATTTTAGCTGCTGGCAAAGGCACAAGGATGCGTTCCAAGCTGCCTAAGGTTTTGCACAAGGTTGGCGGCAAACCGATGCTGGAACATGTTATGGCAGCTGCTGAAACGGCTGGAGCTGATAAATCCATAGTTGTCGTCGGCTTTGAATCGGAGCAGGTGGCTGAGTTTGTCGGCAAGCGCGCAGAAATAGCAGTGCAGGCCGAGCAGCTTGGTACTGGCCATGCCGTGATGCAGACGGCAGGTTTACTGAAAGATTTTGCGGGAACGGTCATGATTATCTGCGGTGATACACCGCTTTTGGATGGCGGAGAATTAAAGAAATTCTATCTGGAGCATCAAGCTTCAGGCGCGGCAGCAACCGTGCTTACCGCTTTTATGGACAATCCTACGGGTTATGGCCGTATTCTGCGCAATTGCGACGAGCGTGTTACAGGAATAGTGGAAGAGAAAGATGCCACGGCGGCACAAAAAGCAATTTGTGAGATTAATACCGGTATTTATTGCGTAGAAGCACCACTTCTGTTTGAAGCGTTGTCAGGCCTTACTTGTGACAATGCGCAAGGTGAATATTATTTGACCGATGTTTTGGGCAAACTCAATGAAATGGGTAAACTTGTAGGTGGAGTAAGTACAGCTGACAGTGATATGATCATGGGCATTAATTCCCGCCGTCAATTGGCTGATGCGGAAGCAATTATGCGCCGTCGCATCCTTGATAAGTTGCTGGATCAAGGGGTTACCATTATGGATCCTGCCAGCACTTTTATTGAAAGTTCTGTCGAAATCGGCCAGGATTCGATTATTTATCCTTTTACCTGGCTGGAAGGTTCCACGAAGATTGGCAGTGACTGCGTTGTTGGTCCTAATGTGCGTTTGACGAATGTGGTTGTCGGCGATGAAGCTAACCTGCAATTTGTTTATGGACATGATTGTGTTGTCGGCAGCGACGTAACAGTAGGCCCTTACGTACATCTGCGGCCGGATACGGTTATCAGTGATGGTGTGAAAATCGGCAACTTTGTTGAAGTTAAAAATTCCAATATCGGAATCGGTTCTAAACTTCCGCATTTGTCATACATTGGTGACAGCGATATAGGCGCTCATGTTAATATAGGATGCGGCTGTATTACAGTAAACTATGACGGCAAAAAGAAACATCGTACCGTGATTGAAGATGATGCTTTTGTGGGCTGCAACAGCAATCTGGTGGCGCCGGTAACTGTAGGCGCAGGAGCGTATGTTGGCGCAGGGTCGACGGTTACTAAGGATGTTCCGGCTGACGATTTGGCTGTGGCACGTGCCAGACAGACCAATATCAAAGGGTGGGCTTTAAAATACCGTAATAGTTAATTTCTGACTTGCGGGCAAAAGATTGTCGTTGTATACTAATATAAAACTTAAATCTGTAAACAATTAAACATTGGGGGTATTTTGTAATGTTGGAAGACAACGCCAAAGCGTTAAGGATTTTTTCAGGAAATGCCAATCCGGAGTTAGCACGTGAAATTGCAGCCTACTTGGGAACAAGCGTTGGCGACGCTGTTATCAATCGTTTTAATAACGGTGAAGTCCAGGTTATGATAAATGAGAGTGTGCGCGGAAAAGATATTTTTATCGTGCAGCCTACCTGTGGACCGATAGTAAATGATAATGTCATGGAGCTGCTGATTATGGCTGATGCCTTCAAACGTGCATCCGCAAAGCATATTACGGCTGTTGTGCCATATTATGGTTATGCTCGCCAGGACCGTAAAGCTCGTGGCCGTGAACCCATTACTGCCAAGCTGATGGCAGATCTTCTGACTACCGCCGGTGTTACCCGCGTTGTAACTATTGATTTACATGCAGCTCAAATACAAGGTTTCTTTAACATACCGGTTGATCATATGCCGGGCGGCCCTATTCTGGCTGACTATATTAAAGAAAAAAATCTGGAAGATCCTGTCGTTGTTTCTCCTGACCTTGGCGGCGTAAGCCGTGCAAGACTTATTGCAGAAAAACTCAACTGCAGCATTGCAATCATTGATAAAAGACGTCCGGAACCTGGTGTTGCCGAAGTAATGAACCTGATTGGTTCAGTTGAAGGCAAAACAGCAATCATGATTGATGACATGGTTGATACAGCTGGCTCTCTGACTGAAGGGGCACGCGCGCTGATGAAATTTGGTGCGAAAGAAGTATACGCCTGCTGTACGCATCCGGTTCTTACTGAGCCGGCAATTAAGAGAATTGCGGAATCCAATATTACAGAACTCATCGTTACCAATACTATTCCGTTGCCACCGGAAAAAAAGCATCCAAAAATTAAAGTCTTGTCGGTAGCGCCAATTTTAGCAGAAACAATCTTGCGCATCTACAATGAACTGTCTGTAAGTCAGTTGTTCGAGGATTAAAATCAGAAATGCTTATCCTACCAGGATAAGCATTTTGATATTTTTGCTTCAGTGAAGGAGAAAAATTGTGAAAATTGCCTGGTTATTGGGAATAGCAGCCGTTTTTTGTCTGTTGCTATTGGGGTTAGGCTATCATGGGAAAATTAAAAAGCGGATAGCACTGCTGGGATCTTGTCTGGGAATTGTTTTGGGATCTTGGCTTCTCCTGCTTGCGGTTTTACCTGGTGAGACTTTCTACGGCCCGGTACTTGCAGCAGGGCATACTGATAAAAAAGTGGTCGCACTGACTTTTGATGATGGACCTTATCCTCCTTATACAGCTGAAATTCTTGACATACTGAAGAAAAAAAATGTGCCTGCCACTTTTTTTGTTGTAGGTGAAAATGCGCTTGCCCAACCGGAACTTGTTCTCCGGATAAAGGCGGATGGGCATTTGATTGGCACACATACCCAGCATCATAAGGATTTGCTGAGGTTAGATAAGCAGGAAATGCGTTCTGAAATGACGATGGGTATCGAGAGTATTCGCAAGATAACCGGAGAATCGACTCAGTTTATCAGGCCGCCGCATGGTTTTAAAGACTATGAAGTTATTGAACAGGCTGAAAGTTTAGGCTTGAAGGTAGTGAACTGGGATATTATTCCAAGGGATTGGACCAATCCGGGAACGGAAAAAATTGTCAGCCGGGTTGTTGAAAATGTCAAACCTGGCTCCGTGGTGCTTTTGCATGATGGCGATAGTCCTGCAAATAGCGGATCGCGCGAACAGACGGTGCAAGCGTTGCCAATGATTATTGATCAGCTTCGTGCCGAAGGCTATAGCTTTGTAACTATTGCGGAGTTACAGGCAAAATAAAGCAGGAAGGACTAACCGATGAAATTAATTGTAGGACTTGGCAATGTCGGGAAAGAATACGAAAACACCCGTCACAACATAGGCTTTATGGTTGCCGATGAACTGGCAAGACGCTGGGGAGAAACAAAGTGGAAGGAAGGCGACAACGCTAATTATATTGAACATCGCTTGCCAGAAAAGGTTTTTCTGATCAAACCTACTACTTATATGAATCTCAGCGGTTTTGCTGTTGCTGATTTTGTCAATTTTTACCATATTGCACCCGAGGACATTGCGGTCATTCAGGACGATCTTGATTTGCCATGCGGTCAGCTGCGTATCAGACGCAAAGGATCTGCGGGCGGACATAATGGTATCAAATCAATTTTGGAACACCTCGGTACACCGGAGTTTCCACGGTTCAAAGTCGGTATCGGCCATCCTGCAGGCGAAAGAAAAGCAGTTATCAAGCATGTATTGCAGCGTTTTTATGCTGATGAGGCGGAATTCGTCGCTG
>JBOFWD010000040.1:0-3195 GCA_051653445.1 Acidaminococcaceae bacterium
AATACCTATCATCTCCAAAGCAGCTTTATGTTCCGGAACGGTAGCATAATGTGAAGCGATTAAATATTCTTTGACGCCAGGAGCTCTTTTTACAGCAAGCATAGCCGCTGCCGTTGTACTCAGACCATCTAACACCACCGCGGCGCCGCCTGCCGCAGCGCCTAAGATAATACCAACCAATGCGGCAATCTCCTTGTTTCCTGCTTTCGACAAGACGTCCAGCGGCTCTGCCTGTCCTTTCTCATAGCAATCAATTATCGCTTTAGCAGCAAGAGTGCTTCCTTTACACGTTTGTCCCAGACCTATAACCTGTGTTCCCTTGGCAATTTCTTCGCCGGCAATATTGCTGCCCCATTCAATAGCACGCAGCATTTCTTGCTCCGCAATATGTTCTTTAGCAACATTTGAAATGTCCGCTTTAACTATTTCTGCACCGACATGTTCGGCAAACACGCTTGCCGCCATGCCAGGCTTACCTCCGTCACCAGTTAAAACTATTATGCTTTTTTTCACCGTGCGGGGCCTGGGATTATGCGTAATGCCAGCTATTTGCCTGGCAATGTTTTCAAAATACAGTAAGCTGTTGAGGGGTTTTGTTAAATTATCCAATCTTAGCTGACATTTATCCATCGATTCAATATGTAAGGGTTTTATACGCGAAACAAGATCTTTAAACATTTGTGTGCCTCCTACTCTTCATCTGCAGACATTCTATTCAACAGTTTCGTTCCGCAATCAAGCATTTCCATTACTACAGACGCGCCGATTGCTTCTCCTAAACGAACCTTCATATCTACACAAGGTTTTAGGTTTAAAAGATTCAGAGCGATGATATGTGCCGGTTCGCCGGACAAATGCGATGCAAACATATACTCCTTACACAGGGGATGGATAGCATTGGCAATCAAAGCAGATGCCGTTGTATTCAAACCATCAATTACCACCGCGCAGCCATTAGCTGCCGCACCTATCACAACTCCGGTCAACCCGCCTATTTCAAAGCCACCAACCTTAGATAAAACATCAATACCATCTTGCACATCTGGTTGGTTAATTGCCAAACCACGTCTTACTACATCAATTTTCACCTGTAGCCTGCTGTCCGATATGCCTGTCCCCGGACCGGTTACTATTTCCGGCGCCAGGCCGGTAAATGCGCCGACTATCGCAGCACTTGCCGTCGTATTGCCGATGCCCATCTCCCCCAAGCTAAAACATGTATATCCTTGCTTTGCTTTCTCATTGACAATTTCAATGCCGGTTTCAATCGCCTGGATTGCTTGTGCACGCGTCATTGCCGGTCCTTGCGTAAAATCCTCCGTTCCATAGGCAATTTTTTTATGCAAAAGTCCCGGAACATGCGATAAATCACCGGCAACACCCATGTCGGCAACCACCATATCCGCTCCGCAATAATTGGCAAACGCATTGGCGCTGCCGCCTTTGGAAATCAGATAATTGGCCGTCATGTGAATAGTTGTTTCAATTGGGTAAGCACTAATGCCAAGTTTGGCGACGCCATGATCTGCCGAAGTGATAACCATACAATTCTTCGGCACTGTCGGCGCTATTTGTCCCATAATGCCGGCATATCTTTGCACCATATTTTCTAAACGCCCAAGGTTTCCCTGTGGTAAATCCAACACTGCCAATTTTGCCTGAACTTTATTCATGACATCAAGATCTGGAGCTGAAATTTTCAGTAATGCTTCTTCTAATAACCTCATTGCTAACCTCCCGCGATTATTCTTATAATAATTTGCAATTTAACAAAAAAATAAAAGGCTCTTTTGGGTATAATACCAAAAAAGCCTTCTTCCTCAAGGACATTTTAACAGTGTAAGGCAGGTCTCCTGGCTCCCGATTCATCGCTTTCTTACGCCTTCCCCTCGCGAGTGGCATTGCAAGTTCTCCTCGGTACAGTGGTGGGCCCGCGCGTATGCATATACTATGCTCCGACTTCCCTATTCTCCACTAAATGTGGCACCTTAACTGTAATTTTTTATTCATTTTGAGTCATTATAACAAACAAAACGCCTAACGTCAATAAGCTGTTTTTTGAATGTGCAAACATCAACTACTATGAGCACCGGACAAAACAAATCCTATAACCTGATAACATCGTCGCCGATATTTTCATATAACGGATAATCAATGTACCCCTTTTCACTGCCACCAAATAGGTATTCTTCAGCATATTGCGAAATAGGCAGTTTGTTTTTCAACCGCAAAGGTAAGTCAGGGTTGGAAATAAACATTCTTCCAAATGCAACAAGATCAGCCAACTGCTCATTGATAATTTTTTCTGCCTTCACCTTGTCATAATTTCCTGCCACTATAATTGTGCCCGAAAAAAGGCTTCGTATTTTCGCACGAAACTCCAAAGGCACCTCCGGGGCATTATCCCAATCAGCTTCCGCAAAATGAATATAACAAAGCTTTCTCTCTTCTAATTTTGCCACTAGCGCATATACGGCATCTATAATTTCATGGCAATTCATGCCGCGCGAAGTATTGTGCGGCGAAAGGCGAATTCCCACACGTTCACTACCAAATTCTTCTGATACCGCATCTATAACCTCCAGTACCAATCGGATACGTTTTGCAATATCTCCGCCATACTCATCTTCTCTCTTGTTTGACGAACTCCGCAAAAATTCATCAAGCAAATATCCATTGGCTGCATGAATTTCTACACCATCAAAACCAGCTAGCTTCGCATTTTTTGAGGCGACTGCGTAATCATTTACAATATCTTGAATTTCCTTAACACTTAGTTCAGAGGGAATAGGACACTCAAGCATACTGCCATTACCTTCTTCATCTGCAATCCAGACTGTTGCTCCTGGTGCAATGGCAGAAGGGCCTACTGTCCTTTGATCTGGATGAAGCGAGGGATGCGACATACGTCCAACATGCCATAGTTGCACAAAAATCTTACCACCCTCATTATGTACAGCCTCTGTAACCTTACGCCATCCCTCTAATTGTTCAGAAGTATAAATTCCAGGAGTGAAACTATATCCCTTCCCCTGATTGGAAATCTGCGTAGCTTCCGAAATAATAAGCCCTGCACTTGCCCGCTGCGCATAATATTTTGCCATCATTTCATTCGGCACATCACCTGGTTGCGATGAACGCGAACGTGTCATTGGCGCCATAACAATTCTGTTTTTCAACTCAACAGCTCTTAAT